>NZ_JBSGHG010000016.1:0-142595 GCF_053604275.1 Streptomyces sp. NPDC004051
ACGCGCTGGAACAGCTCCCACAACTCATCCGGCACCAGCCGCTCAACGATCCCTGCCATGCCCAGTAGCCTATCGAGCCAAATGAGATGACTTCTAAGCGCTGTCCTGTAAATGATCTGCCGCATGTTGGTTGACCAGCCTTGCTACCCGGTCATCCTGCGAGGGTGAGGTTGTGGAGGCGGGCGATGCCGAGCATGGCGTGATGAAGGCCCTCGCCTTTCAGGCGGCAGTCGCGGAGGATCTTCCGGGTCTTCATGCGGGCGAAGGCGTGCTCGACGCGGGCGCGGATGCCGTGATCACACCAGCCACACGAAGATCATCCCCATGATGCCCGGTGCCGGCGCACGGGCTCAGGCCGCGGCATTCCCGTGAGGGCCGGACGCAAAGGCCAGGATGTTCGGAACCGCCTCGCGCAGACTAGCGAAGTGGCGGTGCACGCCCTCCACCGCGACGGCGGCGTTCACCCCCCACACCGTCATCCCGGCGCCCCGTCCGGACCGCACTCCGGAGGGGGCGTCCTCGACCACCAGGCAGTCTCCCGGCTCGGCGCCGAGCTGCTCAGCGGCCAGCAGATACGGGACGGGAGAGGGCTTGCCCTCCTCGACAGCAGCCGCGTCCACGATCACATCCGGCACCGGCAAGCCCGTCCGCAGGAAACGGCCGCGCACCCGGTGCTCGTAGTTCGAGGTCACCAGCGCCCAGGACCCCGGCGGCAGACCGCACAGCAGCTCCGACGCGCCGTCGAAGGCCGCATAGACGCCGGATCGGACGTCCTCGTCCTCCAGTTCGTGCAGTGCGGCCAGGCACTCGCGCGGATCTCGGTCCGCGGCGACCTGGGCGAACGTCTCCATCGGCCGCGTCCGCAAAGCCACCTGGTAGACCTCGTCCGCATCCAGCCCGTACCGCTCCGCCCAGGTTCTCCAGACCCGGCGCTGGTTGCTCACCGCGTCGATCAACGTGCCGTCGACGTCGAACAGGACGTACTTCATGCGGCCCGACCGCGTGGGTTCACTGGTCACCCGTCGATCATGCCGGGCAGCGAACAGGCGATTGCGGGACAGCTCTCAGGGAGACGAAGACATCGTGGAGTTCGGTACGGCGTTCCCAGCGGACCGCGAGGCGCTTGAACCGGTGGAGCAGGGCGAGGGTCTGTTCCACGACATACCGGGAGCGGTCGTTGCGTTCCGCACGGATCACGGAGGCCAGGGTTCTTGAGCGGGCCGCTCCGACACCGAGGCGATCGCGGAAGGGTCTTCGCAGGGCTGCGGCTCGATCCCCACCCCTCACACACAAGCCATCCGGCGCGGCCCACGGCGCACTCCCCCTGCCCCCGGCAACCGACATCCCCCAGTTGCGCCCGCCCCATGGATACGGTTCAGGGGCCCGCAGTGAGAGCTGCTGGGCCCCTGAACCGTAGTGGGGTCCGTTTCCGACCTCGGTGAGTTACGCCGCTAGGCTGCGCTCGGCGTTCTGCGGGGTCCTGGCGGGGTCTTTGACGAGGTAGCGCTCGATCGAGTCGTCGAGTTCTTCGAGCCACGGTGTGTGGTGCTCGGCAGCCAGGGTGCCCGTCATGACCGAGCGGTAGGCGCGGTCGCGGTAGCCCATGATGTCGGCCTTCTTGTCGCGCTTCCACGCGAGGAAGATCTCGACGACCTGGTCGAGGTCGAACTCGGGGTAGTCCGTCTGCCGCAGCAGATCACGCACGTAGTCGGCCTGGAAGCGGACCTCTTCGGCGTCCGAGGAAAGCTTCTCGAAACGTTCCCGCCACTCGGCGATGGACGCGGCGCGTTCGGTCTCCGACGGCAGCTCGGCGCGGCCCAGGATGAGGTCGCGCACGTACCAGGCCTGCGCGTCGAACATGTTGAAGGTGAACCACTGGTCCTGCGCGCCGAGGTAGGCCAGACGCGGGTTGTCCTGCCACACGACACCGCGGTAAAGGCCGTCCGGGTACACGTTGTTCGGGGAGGTCAGCGCGAGCTCGTCGGGCAGGAACGGGTACTTGTGCAGGTAGCCGGTGCACAGGACGACGGCGTCGATGTGCTTCGAGGTGCCGTCGGCGAAGTGGACCGTGTTGCCCTCGATGCGCTTGATGACGGGGCGCTCCTCGAAGCCCTCGGGCCAGTCGTAGCCCATCGGCGCGGAACGATAGCTCGCCGTCACCGAGCGTGCGCCCATCTTGAACGCCTGGCTGCCGATGTCCTCGGCCGAGTAGCTGGAGCCGACGACGAGGACGTCCTGCCCCTTGAAGGCTTCCGCGCCACGGAAGTCGTGGGCGTGGGCGATGTACCCGGGGAAGGTCTCGATGCCAGGGAAATGCGGCACGTTGGGGAAAGCGAAGTGGCCGCTGGCGACGACCACATGGTCGAACTCCTCGGTCGTCGTTTCTCCGGTGGGGAGATTCTCGACCGTGAGCGTGAAGACCTCACGCTCGGCGTCGTATTCCGTCCAGCGCACGACGGTCTGGAAGCGGATGAAATCGCGCACGTTCGTCTTCTTCAGCCGGGCGGCGATGTAGTCCCACAGAACCGTACGCGGCGGGTATGAGGAGACGGCGCGGCCGAAGTGCTCGTCGAAGGTGTAATCAGCGAATTCCAGCGCTTCCTTCGGCGCATTCGACCACAGATTGCGGTACATGCTCGAGTGCACGGGCTCGCCGTACTCGTCGAGTCCGGTGCGCCAGGTGAAGTTCCACTGGCCACCCCAGTCGGTCTGTTTCTCGAAACAGACGATCTCGGGGATGTCTGCCCCCGCGCGCGCTGCGGTCTCAAAAGCCCGCAACTGAGCCATGCCCGAGGGGCCGGCACCGATAATCGCTACTCTTTTTCTGTTCGTCACGTATGTCCCTTTATTTTCGCCATACGACCCCGCCCCCACCTTCACGGGCAGGGCAGAGCCATCCGGTCGCCAGAGTTTGCACGTATCGACCGGTCCAGAGAGGCGGATTTCTTTCGACCGTAGCAGGATTGGCCCAGTTGCGCTAATTTGCTACCGCAATCAACAGCGTCAGCCCGCCGGAGGTGCGGGCCACGACAGCCGATCCGGCCGTGCGGCTACAGGTCGACGTCAAGCCCCACTCTCGGTGCGTGAACTGCAGCTTTGCCACCTCGCCGGGTGCGACGGGGCCGCCTGTCAGGCTGGCCGAAAAGGTCGTCGCCCTGCCTGCCTTCACCCTTTGAACTTCACGTCGGCAACGCGACGGAAAGGGTGGAGGGCGCCCTGGCGGAAATGTGCCCGACCGTACTTCCTTCCCGGTCTGCGCAATCTCATCCCTCCGAGGCGCAGAAGGAAGCGGATCCGTAATCTGGCTCTCCGCCTCGTCCGAGTGAAGGGGTGTCAGGGGCGCCTCAGGGCTCGGCCTGCCCGCCTCGGACGTCGCCTGCCGGAGGCGTGTGGTGACAAGGTCGATGAGGGTGTGGGTCGCCCGGCTGAGGGTGGTGTGGCGGCGGCGCACGACGGTGAAGTGGCCGTGGACTCTCGGCCGCAGTGTGCGGTGTGCCGTCTGCACGGCACGGGTGAGCTGCTGACGGGTGTGGTCCCGTTCGCCCCACGTGGCCTCGGAGAGGACCGGTATGGCGGCATGGAACTCGACCGGAGGGGCGCTGGGCCGCTGTTCCAGGTGCTGACCGAATGCGAAAAGAAGAACAGCGTCGTCATCGCCTCCAGTGAGTCCTTCAGCGGCTGGACGAAATCCTTCACCGCTCCCCCGCTCTCCGCGGCGATCGGCGACCGTCTCATCTTCGACGGCGCGATCATCCGGACCGGCACCGAGTCCTACCGACTCGCCCGCACCACGGCACAGGCGCAGCACACTGCGGTCGGCTGACCCCGCCGGAAATCGAACAGGGCCTTGAGGACGGTGCCGTCAGGTCAGATCCGTCATCGGGTCTATGGCCCAGTGGCTGGTCCTGAAAACCCGGCCTGCGAAGGTCACGTCGACCTCTGAGAGGAACCGGAAACCGACAGAACGGCAGATGCCGTTCGACGCCGCGTTGTCCGTTGCCGGAAAAGCATGCACGACTCCCCAGCGGTCTTGATCCCGGGCCTGCTCCAGGAGCACGCGGACCGCACGCTTGCCCATCCCCTGCCCCTGGAATTCAGGCAGAACCATCCAGCCGATCTCGGACATCGGTCCCTCACCGATGTCACGGAATCGGATGGTCACCGTCCCTGCCACCACGTCGGGGACAACCGGATCGGGAACGATCATCTTGACCCACGCAAGGTCGGCTGCTGCCTGCTGGGCATCCCGACGGACCGTGTCTGCGATCCCCTCACGCGGCAGAGGCCCACCGAGGCCGGCCATCATGACGGGATCGCACCGCATGCGGACATAGGCGTCGGTATCACCCGGCAGCACGTTGCGTAACTGCACTGGATTCTCCTTCGAGTTCACCGAGGATGCTCCCACGGCTCGCGAAGTCGATCACCAGCGGCTCGGAGCCTGTCTCACGTGGCGGGGTGTGCGAGCTTCTCGTCGGGTCAGGGCCGCCCCGAGCCCGGGGAAGGCCAGGAAATGGCTGCCCTTTCGCTCGTATCGGACGGTCGGGCTGCGGTAGCCGAAGAGCCGGGAGATCGACCGCTCGATCTTCCAGCGGTGCCGTCCGGGACGCTCGCCGGACTCGACGCCGATCCGGGCGATGCGCGGGACGATGCCCCGCTCGCGCAGCCAGGCCGGCCGATCGGCGGGGTGGTACGCCGTGTCGGCGCGGAGCCGGTCGATGCCGGCGCCCTCGGACCTGGTCCAGGAGCGCGGAGCACGCCGGGGCGGCGGTGCCGTGCGGGTGGACGACGTACGCGTTCCGCCCCGCCACGACCGCTGTGGCGGTCACCCGGTCAGCCCTTCTGCGGCTCAAGGGCGTTCTCACTGCGCCTCGCGGCACGCGTCGGACTCGAGAATCGTGGGGGCCGCCTTCCGGCACTTCCGCGGGGCCGGACCGTGGTGACGCCGGCCCACCGGACCGTGCCGAGCGCGGAGGGCGCCGCCACCACGGCGGCGACCCCCGCGCTCATCAGCGATCTCTTCGTGGCAGGCTCGTCAGGCGCGGGTCCAGCGCTGGTTGTTGCCGTTCGAGCAGGAGTAGAGCTGGATCAGGGTGCCGTTGGCGGTGCCGCTCCCGACGGCGTCGAGGCAGAGGCCGGACTGGACGCCGACGATGGATCCGTTGGAGTTGAGGCGCCACTTCTGGTTGTCGCCGCCCCAGCAGCTGTAGATCTGGACCTTGGCGCCGTTGCCGGTGCCGGCGGCGTCCAGGCACTTGTTGCCGTAGACCCTGAGCTCACCGGCGTCGGTGTACGTCCACTGCTGGTTGGTCCCGTTGTGGCAGTCCCACAACTGGACCTGGGTGCCGTCGGTGGTGCTGCTGCTGGGCACGTCCAGGCAGCGGCCGGAAGCGACACCCTTGATCGTTGCGCCGTCCGGGGGCGGCGGAGTGGTGGAGCCGCCGTTGAGCGCGTTGAGGACGGCGGTGTACGCGGGCTTCTTGCTGCCGTCGTTGTTGAACAGCAGCGGTGTGTGCTCCGATCGCCAGGAGTCGCTGTCGCGCACACCCCAGACGGTGATGCCGAGGCAGCGCGAGACGGCCAGGCAGTCGTTGACCACGTTGGTGTAGGTCGAGGCCGAGGCACCCTGGATGTCGAGTTCGGTGACGGCCACGTCGACGCCGAGGGCCGCGAAGTTCTGCAGGGTGGTGCGGAAGTTGCTGTTGTAGGGGCTGCCGCTGTTGAAGTGCGACTGGAAGCCGACGCAGTCGATCGGCACGCCGCGCTGCTTGAAGTCCCGCACCATGGCGTACATGGCCTGGGTCTTGGCCCAGGTCCAGTCCTCGACGTTGTAGTCGTTGTAGCAGAGCTTGGCGGACGGGTCGGCGGCGCGCGCGGTGCGGAAGGCGACCTCGATCCAGTCGTTGCCGGTGCGCTGCAGGTTGGAGTCGCGCCGGGCTCCCGAACTTCCGTCGGCGAAGGCCTCGTTCACGACGTCCCACTGCGTGATCTTGCCCTTGTAGTGGCTCATCACGCCGTTGATGTGGTCGATCATCGCCTGGCGCAGCGCGCCGCCGCTGAGGCTCTGCATCCAGCCGGGCTGCTGGGAGTGCCAGGCCAGGGTGTGGCCGCGCACCTGCTTGCCGTTCTGCACCGACCAGTTGTAGACGCGGTCGGCGGCGGTGAAGTTGAACTGGCCCCGCTGCGGTTGGGTGGCGTCGATCTTCATCTCGTTCTCGGCCGTCACCGAGTTGAACTCCCGGGCCGCGATCGTCGCGTACGTCGAGTCGCTCAGCCTGTTCGCGGCGATGGCGACACCGAAGTAGCGGCCGCTCTGCGCCGCCGCGGCGCCGAGCGTGCTCTCGGCGGCCTGAGCGGGCGGCGGCGCGACCAGCGTGGCGACCATACCGAGGACGCCGGCGGCCAGCGTCGGCAGCAGAACGCGGATCTTCCGCCGGGCGGCGGGTCTGGGAAGGGCATGAAAGCCCATGGCTGTGCCTCCAAGGTAGGAATGACGGGATCACCGGACGCCGTGGTCATGGGCCCCGGAAGGATCTCAACCGGCAGGGACGGGCCCGGCGGGCCGCCGAGTGACGTACGCCGGGCGGCAGCGGTCTTTCGACACAGGCACGGGGGTACTCCATCGCGGCTCAGCCGGGAGGCCGTCACACGGCGTCGCACACCTCTCCCCCTGTGCGGAGGGTCGGGATGCGTCGGTGTGAGCCTCACCGGACGAAAAACGGGGTGGCGCAGGTGCTTTGTGCGTGGATCTGCCGTGCGGCTGTGCGCGGCTCTGCAGTGGTACTGCCTGCCCGGGACCAGCGCGGTTCGAAATCTCGTTCTACGGTCGGTTTACCAGACAGGATGATTGAGCGATTGACGGTGGCTCGTCAACCCTCGCAACAGAAAAACTTTCCGCTTCCAATTCGAAACTTTCGAGACCACGCCAGAACGAGCATGCCCCTGGACCGGTGAGCCGTACCGCACACACCTGGGGATTTACGGTCGATGCAAGCGCTTGCCCCAACCGGATGGGGGAACTGTTTGCAGACAGATCGGCGACAGGCCTTGACCGGAGAGCCCCGCCTTCCTAACTTGTGGCGTCACAGAATCGGGATCACTTCGAAATTTTCGAACCCATTCCTGCCCGCTCCGGCGCGGCTGCCGCTCCGCGGTTCATCGGCGTCACCTCACCCCGCCCCCAAGGAGGCCCTCTGATGCGGTTTCGCCACCCGTCCCCGCTCCGCCCAAGACGCTTACTCGGTGTCCTGGCGCCCTTGCTGCTGGTGGCCGCCTTCCTCGGCGCCCAGCCCGCCCAGGCCGCGACCGTGGACCCCAACGCCTCGTACGTGCTGGTCAACCGCAACAGCGGCAAAGCCCTGGACGTCTACAACATGGCGACCGACGACGGCGCCCGCATCACCCAGTGGACCAGGAACAACCAGAACCAGCAGCAGTGGCAGTTCGTCGATTCCGGGGGCGGCTACTACCGCATCAAGTCCCGCCACTCGGGCAAGGTGCTGGACGTCCACAACTGGTCCACCGCGAACGGCGGCTCGATCGTCCAGTGGTCCGACCTGAACGGCACCAACCAGCAGTGGCGACTGGCCGACAGCTCGGACGGCTACGTGAGGCTCATCTCGCGCCACAGCGGCAAGGCCCTCGAAGTGCAAGGCGCCTCCACCGCCGACAACGCGAACATCGTCCAGTACGACGACTGGGGCGGCACCAACCAGCAGTGGCAGCTCGTCAAGGTCGGCGCCGACACCCCCGGCTCGTGCGATCTTCCGTCGAGCTACCGCTGGACATCGACGGGCGCGCTGGCGCAGCCCAAGCAGGGGTGGGTCTCGCTCAAGGACTTCACCGTCGCCCCCTACAACGGCAGGCAACTCGTCTACGCGACCACGCACGACACGGGGACGCGGTGGGGTTCGATGAACTTCGGCCTGTTCACCAACTGGTCGGAGATGGCCTCGGCCGGCCAGAACACGATGTCCAACTCCACCGTCGCACCCACGCTCTTCTACTTCGCGCCGAAGAACATCTGGGTGCTCGCCTACCAGTGGGGCGGGACCGCCTTCTCCTACCGGACGTCGAGCGACCCCACCAACCCGAACGGCTGGTCGTCCGAGCAGGTGCTCTTCTCCGGAAGCATCTCCGGCTCCGGAACGGGGCCCATCGACCAGGCACTCATCGGTGACGGCACGAACATGTACCTGTTCTTCGCCGGCGACAACGGCAAGATCTACCGGGCCAGCATGCCGATCGGGAACTTCCCGGGCAGCTTCGGCTCGACCTCGACGGTGGTCATGAGCGATACGACGAACAACCTGTTCGAAGCCCCGCAGGTCTACAAGCTGCAGGGCCAGAACCGCTACCTCATGATCGTCGAGGCGATCGGCTCGCAGGGCCGGTACTTCCGCTCCTTCACGGCCACCAGCCTGAACGGCTCGTGGACACCCCAGGCCGCGACCGAGAGCAATCCCTTCGCCGGCAAGGCCAACAGCGGCGCCACCTGGACCAACGACATCAGCCACGGCGAACTGCTCCGCACCAGCTCCGATCAGACCATGACCGTCGATCCCTGCAACCTGCAGTTGCTCTACCAGGGACGCAGCCCCAACTCCGGCGGCGACTACGGCCTCCTGCCCTACCGTCCGGGTCTGCTGACCCTGCAGCGCTGACGGCATGACACGGGTCCGGCCCCGGTAGGGAGCCGGCCTGGCGGGCTCGGCGGAAGGCCGAGCCCGCCACGCCGGCTCCGAGAAGATCTCCTCGTACCGGACCGGGGCGTTCTTCCTGAACTCGCGGTACGACGGCCTCACCACCCGGCCGCCGGTGCGCGCCCGGGCCCTGGTGACCGACATCGGCGAAAACGCCGGCCGTGCCCGTCGGCCAGGAACCTGCCCGGTCCCCGCTGGCGGGTGTGGGTGATGCCCGCTGAAGCGACCGTCGGCACAGGGGGACGTCGTACCACCGCACTTCCTCAGCGCGCCGCACGCTCGGGACGAGAGCGGGCGACGCATCCCCACCAGGAAACCGAGGTACCGTCATGCGCCGCAGAATCCGCGCCCTCACGGCAGCGCTCCTCGCCCTGCCGCTGGCGCTCGCCGTCGCACCGTCCGCCCACGCCGCCGACCCGACCACCATGACCAACGGCTTCTACGCGGACCCCGACTCCAGCGCCAAGCAGTGGGTCGCCGCCAACCCCGGCGACGGCCGGGCACCCGCGATCAACACCTCCATCGCCGGCACCCCGACGGCCCGCTGGTTCGGCTCGTGGAGCGGCACCATCGGCACTGCCACGGGTGCGTACGCGGGGGCGGCGGACCACGCGGACAAACTGCCCGTCCTCGTCGCCTACAACATCTACAACCGCGACTACTGCGGCGGGCACTCCGCGGGCGGAGCCGCTTCGCCCTCCGCCTACGCGAACTGGATCGCGCAGTTCGCCGGCGGGATAGCCAACCGCCCGGCCCTCGTGATCCTCGAACCGGACTCCCTCGGGGACTACGGCTGCATGACACCGGCTCAGATCGCGGAACGCCAGGGCATGCTCACCGGGGCCCTCGCCCAGTTCAACCGCCAGGCCCCCAACACCTGGGTCTACCTCGACGCCGGCAACCCCGCCTGGGCCGGCCCGGCGACCATGGCCCAGCGCCTTCACGAAGCCGGCCTCCGACAGGCCCACGGTTTCTCGCTCAACATCTCCAACTACCTCACCACCGCCGAGAACACCGCCTACGGCAACGCCGTCAACAGCGAACTGAACGCCCGCTACGGCTACACCAAGCCGTTCGTCGTGGACACCAGCCGCAACGGCAACGGCTCCAACGGCCAGTGGTGCAACCCCTCCGGCCGCCGCATCGGCACCCCCACCCGGCTGGGCGGAGGCGCCGAGATGCTCTTGTGGATCAAGGTTCCGGGCGAGTCCGACGGCAACTGCGGCGTCGGAGCCGGCTCCTCCGCCGGACAGTTCCTCCCCGAGGTCGCCTACAAGATGATCTACGGTTACTGATCCGGGGCGCCCGCGGCCCGGACCGTCCCGGCCCACACGCGGGACGCGCGGCGTCTCTCGCCGCAGCCGCAGGAAGCCCTGCGGCTGCGGGCGGTGGCCGTGTTGGTGGCGGGTCGGGACCGTGAGCCGGAGCCGGCGGGACGGCCTCCTCGGCAGCTTCCGGCCCTGCCGGTCCGCGCGGGCCGGATGCCGTCGCCCGAGGCCCCGCGAGGCGTCGCCCCGCCCCCCGGCCAGGACCCCCGCCACGACTGACCTACCCTGGGGTGGCCCCACCTGGTGGCCCCCCAGGGCGTGCCCCGTCGCTCGGCCAAGGAACAACGCACGTGGTACGTCGAAGCCAGAGCAGCAATCCCCGTTCGGTCGTCGTCCTGACCTCGGGTACGGACTGGGGCACCCGTGCCGCCGGGCAGCGGCGGAGCAGCGGGGCCGAGGCCCCGATACCCCGGCGGCAGCCCGCAAAGATCAAGGCCTTGCATCAGGCCCTCCACCTGGCCCTCGCGGCAATCGGCAAGAAAAACTGGCACGCGGCGCGTTATGCGCTCAGCCGGGCCCGCGCCCTCACCAACGCCCTCCCCACCGACGTGGCCGTTCGAGAACGCGAGCAGCTCTCGGAGCTCCGCAAGAAGTACGCGGCACGCAACACGCCGGCCGCGAAGAACGCCAAGCAGGCGAAGGCGACCCCGGCCAAGCGTGCGGGTGACAAGAAGCCCGACCCGAGGAAGTCCACGGCGAAAAGCGCCGCCCAGCAGCCGAAGCCCGCGCCTGTGCGCGACCTCGGTGACCGTTTCATCAACCGCGCGGCCCTCGGCTACGGCCCCACGGGCGAGACCGAGGGCTCCCGAACGCGGTGAGGGCGTGCCGTCCGCCGCTCCGGCGGACGGCACGCCCCCAAGTCGCTCAGCACTCCGACGCGAACCGCACGAACTGCCCCCAGCCTTCACGGCCGACGGCGAAGGCCGGGCGGGTCACGTCCTTGGAGTCCCGTACGTGGGCGGCCTGTTCGGCGATCGCGACCTCCACGCAGTCGTCTCCCTGGGTGCCGCTGTAGCTGGACTTGAACCAGGCGAGTTCCGACGTACCGCTGCTCATAGCTCTCCTCGCAGTCGCTCCAGCAGGTCCCGGGATTCCTTGGGATTGAGGGCCTGCGAGCGCAGTGTGTCATAGCGTCGACAGAGCAGACTCATCTCTTTCGCGTCGGAGATCAGCCGTCCGTTCTGCTGCCCCTCGGAGTACCCGAGCCGCCGCCCCTCCGGGGTTTCCAGGATTCGCATGGGCCCGTCCAAGCACCCGTGGAACTCCAACTCCACCGGCACCACTTGAAGCGTCACGTTGCGCGGCGCGGTCAGCTCAAGCACGTGGTCCAGCATGTTCGCCTGAACCTGCGCCCCACCCAACCCGCGCCGGAAAACCGACTCCTCCACGATGAAGCCGAACGGCACGGTCGGCCGCTCCCGCATCATCGCCTGCCGTTCCATTCGGGCCGCGACCTGTGCCTCCGTCTGCTCGTCGGTCAGCAACGGAATGCTGTTGTCGAACACCGCCCGCGCGTACGCCTCCGACTGCAACAGCCCCGGCACCAACCGGCACTCGTACGTGCACAGGCTCACTGCTTCCCGCTCCAGCCGAGCCCACCGCCGGAACCACGCCGCCAGCCCCGCCTCCCCCCGCGTCAAATGCCGCGCGGCCTTCCGCAGCGCACCCGTGTTGCCGAGGGCCTCCTCCGCCCGCTCCACGAACGCCTCGTCCGGCATCCGGCGCCCCAACTCCACCGACTCGACCGTGTGCTTGGAGTACTGGACCCGGGCGCCGAGGTCGACCCGGCTGAGTCCCGCGTGCTCGCGCAGTGCCTGGACGACGGCGCCGAACGTCCGCAGGCTGTCCGACGGATGCGGCTCCCGCTCCCACTCCCCCGCCGGAACCGCCCGCGCACCGGCGCTTCCGGCCGCCTCCCCCTCGACCCCGACCACGTCCATCCGCCGCCCCTTTCCTCTTCTCCGCACCGCACCGCGACGGCTCCTCACGCCGCCCCGCGTTCACCTCCAGCCTGACGGACAATCAGACGTACCGTCCACTCTTCGTGTCCGCACATTGACTCAGCGTACGGGGTGCCACACTCGTCCCCGCCCCGCCCGACCGCCACTCTGAGGTCACGGAGAGCCAGGAGAAACCGTCCGCGTCCACCGCTCACCTGCGGAAACACCCGGGCGACCACCTCCCCTCCCATGGACTCCCGCCCGCCACGGGCGGCGGCGGCCGGACCCGGCCGCGTTCGGACGAGCTGGAAGGTGCAAGTCATGCAGAACGGAACCGACCTGTACGCGCTCGACATCAGCGGGGCCTCGTTCACGAAGGCGTGCGGCAGCCCCTGCACCGAGGGGTGCGTGACGCTGGCCCAGATCGGCGAAGACGCCTGGGCCCCGGGCGACAGCAAGCGGCCGGACGCGCAACCGCTGCGGTTCACCACGCAGGAGCTGGACGCCGCCGGTATCGACCCGGCGCGCTTCGGCCTCGGCGTCTGATTCCCCCCACCTCCCGCCGGCCGGGCCGGGTCCCTCCCCGCGCCCGGCCGGCCCTTCTCGAAACGGGAACGGCTCGTGCACCACCACGCCTACCTCTGGACCGGCCCGAAGGCGCGCTTCGACGACGAGGCCCTACGGCGGCCCCCGCACCCCGAGCCGCCCCCGGCCGGAAGCAGGCCGGAACTGATCGAACGCTACCGCCAGGCGGCCGCGGAGTTCCGCACGGCGGACCTCCCGCCCCTGGAGACGGCGTACTGGCTCGTCAAGCCCCGCTCACTGGTCCGGGGCACGTGGGACGAGGCGAAGGAGGCGGCGGCCTGGCTCGGCGAGCGGCTGGCCGAGTACGCGCCCCGGTTCGCGGCGGAGGGCGACCGGGACACCGCGCGCCTGGCCCGGCTGGTGGACGCCGCCGCCGAACGCCTGCACTCGGGCGCCGACGTGTCGTACGGCTGCTACCTCGAACGCCCCTCGTACCTCTCCCTGGCCGTGGTGACGTGCTCCCCGAACCGCGCGGCCCCCGAACTGGCCTGCCCGTGCGCGTAGGGGACCCGGCACGCACCGACTCCCCTCCACCCCCGTACGCTCACTGCGCGTACGGGGCGCGGCACTCGCCCCCGCCCGCACCCGGCCGCCACGCTGACGCCATGAACCACGCAACACCTCGTGCGGGCACCCCCGTTCACACCTTCACGCAGCTGCTGTCGTCCACGCGGCGGGGCGCCCGGCTCCTCGCGGTGACCGAGCTGCACTCCCGGGGCGCTTCGCAGGAGCTCACGGAGCGGGCCGAACTCGTCGTCTCGGAGCTGGCCGCCAACGCCGTCCTGCACGGCCGCGTGCCCGGCCGCTGCTTCCGGCTCACGCTCGCCCTCGACCCGTCCGCCCGCCGCCTCCGCGTCGAGGTCAGCGACGCCCGCGGAAACCTCCACCCCCTCCCCGTGGACACCGCACCCGACGCGCTCCGCACCGGCGGACGCGGCCTGACCCTCGTCGCCGCCCTCTCCGACCACTGGGACTGCGTCCCCTACCCGCCCAGCGGCAAGACCGTCCGGGCGGTGCTGACGACACCGGTCGACGTATGACGGTGCCGGCCCGCGAAGAACTCCTTCGTCTTCGGCGAGGTCGCCGCCTTCGTCAACGACAAGTGGAACAGGGGATCGGTCAACCACTCGGCGCAGTTCTCCACCCGGAAGGAACGCAAGGAGTACACGGCCCCGACAAGAGCAACGAACGCTACGCCGGCGGCACCGACGCCTGGGCCGAGAACATGTCCCTGATGTGGACCTTCCGCGGCATCCCACCCCCTCCCACGGATCGGAGATCGAGTTCCGGAAGGGCAAGAGGATCGACTGCGGCCCCACCTGCCCCCTGGTGACGACGGGGCGCGCCTACTACGGCGACCACCTGGCCGGCTCCGTCACGGCCTCCGGCTTCGGCACGGTCGCGTCCGCCGGAGGCGAGGTCGCCACCACCCTGGACCAGCCGCTGGTGAAGCACCTGCAGCGGCTGAACCGGATCCGCCGGGCCGTGCCCGCCCTCCGGACGGGCCAGTACTCCACCGAGGGCATCTCGGGCGGCATGGCCTTCAAGCGCCGGTACACCGACGGCTTCGCGCTCGTCACCGTGTCCGGCTCCGCCACGTACACGGGCATCCCCGACGGCACCTACCGGGACGCCGTCACCGGCGACACCCGCACCGTCTCCGACGGCAGGCTCACCGTCGGGGCGCCCGGAAAGGGAAACCTCCGCGTCCACGTCCTCGACGGCCCCAGGAGGATCGGCGAGGCCGGCCCCTACCTGAAGTAGGGGGCGTCCCCTCCCCTCCCCTCCCCTCCGACGGTTCACCGGGCGGAGCCGCCCCACCCACCCGGCCGGAGGAATGGACGCGTCGCCGCGGAGGTGCCCACCGCGTTCCGGCGGGCACCCCGCCCCGGCTCGTCCCTCGGCACGACGGACGCGGGCACGGCCTTGACCGCGCGTCCCGCCCGACGCGGTCCCCACCGGGCTCACGGCCCGCACCGTGAACCCGGATCGCCCCGCAGCTCGTGCCGTCGGAATTCACCACGGCCGGATCAGCCCAGGTCACCTCACCCACCCGTGCGGTGAAGGACGTTCAGTGACCGTCCTCCGGTGCGTGGACCGTGCTGCCGAGCGGAGCAAGGCAGCGGCGCACCAGGACGAGCGTACGCTCCGTGACCGTGTCGAGCGGGGCACCGCCGTCGACGGCGGCGAGGGCCGTGTGCGGCATCCCGGCGATCAGATCCGCCGTGAGCGCGGGCTCGGGAGCGCCGAGCTGCCGGACGGCCGCGCGGAACGGTTCGACCTGTTCCAGATGGAGTTCCCTCAGCCGTTCCCGGCAGGCGGGAGGCAGACCGGCCCCCATGAGGGCGGCGGCGGGCCGGTGTGCGCCTTCGGCGCCGAGGCGCCCCTGGGGGACGGGCGCACCGCCGGAGCGGCTTTCGGTCTCGGTATGCACGAGCGCATCCGCCGCACCTGACGCGGAGCGACGACTCCCGGTCGGTGCCCCGCGCGTTCAGGGACGTACCGCTCCGCCGCCCCAAAGGCCCCGTTCAGTCGGCTGAGCGGGGCCTTTGGGGCGGGTGGCACGACGAGGGCCGCCCGCCCGCCCCTCCTTGCTCCCGGAGCCCCGGGCGGGGAGTCCGGCGACCGACGCGATTCACGCATGCACATTCACTGAATCGTTCCCTGACAGCGTTCGACAATCCCGTCCGGCGATCGGCAGAGCCAATCCCCACTGGTAGAGACCACTACCCTCCACCCCCCATCACGTCGATAACGTTTTATGTTTGGTTCCGTTACCTCCCGATGGACTGTGTTGACTTTACGAGTCGCTAACGGTCAATGTGTGCGCATCCCGACCGCTCCGAGACACGTAGCAGAGCGGCACGCACCTGAGGAGACGCCATGTCACTGCGGACTCAACGTCCCGTGCTCCGCCGGGCCTTGGTAGCCCTTGCCGCTCTCCCCCTGCTCGCCACGGCGGCGTGCGGCGGCTCCGGCACCGAGGACAGCGCTTCGGGCGGTCGGAGCACGTGCGAGAAGAGCGAGGGCAAGGTCAAGCTGACGTACTGGTCCTGGATCCCCGGCGTCGAGAAGGCGGTGGCCGAGTGGAACCGCCAGAACCCGGACATCCAGGTGTCCGTCAAGTCGACCCCGAACGGCAACGCCGGCACTTACCAGAACATGTCGAACGCGCTGAAGGCGGGCAACGCTCCCGACCTCGGCCAGATCGAGTACGACTCGCTGGCGAGTTTCCGCCTCCAGGAGGGCCTCACCGACATCGCCGCGTGCGCGGGCGTCAAGGAGGCCGAGGACGACTTCGTCAAGTGGACCTGGTCGCAGGTGACCTTCGGCGCCGGCGGCGAGGACGGTGTCTGGGCGGTGCCCCAGGACACGGGACCGATGGCCCTCTTCTACCGCAAGGACCTGTTCGAGAAGCACGACATATCCGTCCCGGAGACCTGGGAGGAGTACTACCGGGCGGCCAAGAAGCTGAAGGAGGCCGACCCGAAGGCGCACATGACGCACTTCTCGCAGACCGACCCGAACTGGTTCAGCGGCCTGCTGTGGCAGAAGGGCGCGAACATGTTCGCCCAGGACGGCGATGCGTGGAAGGTCGACGTCGACAGCCCGGCCGCCGGCGAGGTGGCGGACTACTGGCAGAAGATGATCGACGAGAAGCTGGTCGCGACCGATCTGCAGGGCTTCTCCCCGGCGCTCTACAAGGCGTGGAACGACGGCGAGGTGGCGACCTGGGTCAGCGCCGCCTGGGGTTACAGCACCATCCGCGACAACGCGAAGGCGACCTCCGGGAAGTGGGGCGTCGCGCCGATGCCGCAGTGGTCCGCGGGCGACGACAAGGCCGGCAACTGGGGCGGCTCGACGACGGCGGTCCTCGGCAAGAGCGAGCACCCCTACGAGGCCGCGAAGTTCGCGCTGTGGCTGAACACCGACCCGAAGGCACTGGAGATCCTCAACAGTGAGGGCGGTCTCTACCCCGCGGCCGTCAAGGGGCTCGACCTGGAGGCCCTGCAGCAGCCGGTCGACTTCTACGGCGGCCAGAAGATCTTCGACGTCTTCGCGGACGCCTCCAGGAACGTCAGCACGGACTGGACCTTCGGCCCGACCATGACGGACACCTACCGCTTCCTGGGCGACGGCATCGCGGGAGCGCTGGGCGGCGAGGGGACGCTCGAGGAAGCGCTCGCGCAGACGGACACCAAGACGACGGAGTCCCTGGAGAAGCAGTCCCTCGAGGTCGCCGAGTAAGTGCGACGGGGACCGGCGGCACGTCGGAGCACGCCCGCCGGTCCTCTCCCCCCGTCAAAGAAGCCTGGGAAGAGACCACGACATGACCGCCCACCGGGCAGCCGCGACAGCGGCGCCGCCAGCGAAGCCCACCGCAGTCCCCACTCCGCCGCGCCGCAGACGGAACTGGGCGCCCGCCTTCTTCCTCCTGCCGTTCTTCATACCGTTCATCCTGTTCACCCTGGTTCCGGTCGGCTACGCCTTCTACCAGAGCCTGCTGAAGACCGAACGGACCGGTGGCACCTTCGGCCGCAAGACGACCGTGTTCGCCGGCTTCGAGCAGTACGAGGAAGTACTGGGCGACAGCGAGTTCCTCGCCGGCGTCGGCCGGGTGGTGCTCTTCGGCCTGGTGCAGATCCCGGTGATGCTGCTGCTGGCACTGGTGCTCGCGCTGCTGCTGGATTCCACGGTGGCCCGCCTCAAGCGCTTCTTCCGCATCGCCTACTTCGTGCCGTACGGCATCCCCGGCGTGATCGCCGCGCTCATGTGGGCCTTCCTCTACGACCCGCGGCTTTCGCCCGTCGTGGAACTGCTCGAGAGGGCCGGGTCCGCGCCGGACTTCCTCGGCTCGTCGATGATGCTCTGGTCCATCGGCAACATCGTGACCTGGACCTACACCGGGTACAACATGCTGATCATCTACGCCGCGCTGCAGGCCGTGCCGGGTGACATCTACGAGGCGGCGCGCATGGACGGGGCGAGCGAGGCGGCGATCGCCTGGCGCATCAAGATCCCCATCCTGCGCCCGGCCCTCATCCTGACCGGCGTCTTCTCGATCATCGGGACCCTGCAGCTGTTCACCGAACCGCAGGTACTGCGTTCCATATCCACCAGCGTCACCAGCACCTACACCCCGAACCTCGCGGCCTACTCGCTCGCCTCGTCGGACAACTACAGCGAGGCCGCCGCCATGTCGGTGACGCTGGCCCTGGCCACGTTCGTCCTGTCGTTCGGATTCCTCAAGTTCACGGGTCGAAAGGCTGAATCATGAGCCTCCTCACCGACACCGCCGGCGCCCACGCGCCCGCGCCGGCCTCCTCGAAGGCCCCGCGCGGCCCGCGGGAGAGCCGCCTCTCGGTGGCCGTCGCCACCGGTTTCCTGGCCGTGATCGCCCTCTACATGCTGCTTCCGGTGTTCTGGCTGGTCGTCTCGGCCACCAAGAGCCAGGGCGACCTGGTCGACTCGTTCGGCCTGTGGTTCTCCGACTTCCACCTGATCGACAACCTGCGGGCGCTGTTCGCCAAGCAGGACGGGGTCTTCCTGCCCTGGCTGCTCAACAGCCTCCTCTACGCGGGGGCAGGTGCGGCCGTCGGGACGCTGCTGTCCGCGATGGCCGGTTACGCCCTGGCCAAGTACCGTTTCCGGGGAAGGGAGTTCCTGTTCTCCGTCGTGCTCGGCGGAGTACTGGTCCCGGCCACTGCGCTCGCGCTGCCGCTGTTCCTGCTCTTCGCCGAGGTGGGCGCCACCAACACCTTCTGGGCGGTCTTCCTGCCGAGCATCGTCAGCCCGTTCGGCGTCTACCTCTCGCGCATCTTCGCGGCCGCCTCCGTGCCCGACGAGCTCCTGGAGGCCGCCCGCATCGACGGGTCCGGGGAGCTGCGGACCTTCTTCACCATGGCGCTGAGGCTGATGTCGCCCGCCATGGTGACGATCTTCCTGTTCCAGTTCGTGGTCGTCTGGAACAACTTCCTGCTGCCGCTGGTGATGCTCCAGGACGACCGCCTCTACCCGGTCACCCTGGGCCTGTTCACCTGGCAGTCCCAGGTCAGCCGCGACCCGTCGCTGCAGATCCTCAGCCTCACCGGGTCGCTCGTCTCGGTCGTCCCGATCGTCATCACCTTCCTGGTCCTCCAGCGCTACTGGAAGGCCGGTCTTGCCGCGGGAGCTGTGAAATCGTGAACAACGCCCTCGAGTACCTGTCCGACCGGCTCGGCGGCATCGCCTACGGCGGCGACTACAACCCCGAGCAGTGGCCGCGCGACGTGTGGGACGAGGACGTCCGCCTCATGCGTGAGGCCGGCGTCAACCTCGTCACCGTCGGCGTCTTCTCCTGGGCGTTCCTGGAACCCCGCCCGGGAACGTACGAGTTCGGCCTGCTCGACGAGATCATGGACCTGCTGCACGCAAACGGCATCGCCGTCGACCTGGCGACGGCCACGGCGTCCCCACCGCCGTGGTTCTCACTGCGCCACCCCGAGGCGCTGCCAGTGACCGCCGACGGCGTCCGGCTGATCCACGGCTCGCGGCAGACGTTCTGCCCGAGCAGCCCGGCGTACGCCGAGGCGGCCGGCCGCCTCACCGAACGGATCGTGGAGCGGTACCGCGACCACCCCGCGCTCGCGCTGTGGCACCTGCACAACGAGTGGGGCAACCACAACGCGCACTGCTTCTGCGACATCAGCGCCGGTGCCTTCCGGGACTGGCTCCGGCAGCGGTACGGCGATCTCGACGGTCTCAACGAGGCGTGGGGGACGGCGTTCTGGAGCCAGCGGTACGGCGACTGGGCGGAGGTCATGCCGCCGCGTGCCACCGCGGCCGTGCCGAACCCGACCCAGCGGCTCGACCACTGGCGGTTCTCCTCGGACGCGCTGCTGGCGCTGCACCGGCGCGAGGCGGAGATCGTGCGCCGGCTCTCCCCCGGTGTGCCGCTGACCACCAACCTCCTGGTCACGCTCGAGAAGAAGGTCGACGGATTCTCCCTCGCCGGGGAGTGCGACTTCGTGTCCGTGGACCAGTACCTCACGGCCGCGGACCCCGAGGCGCACATCGGGCTGTCACTCGACGCCGACCTCGCGCGCGGCATGGGCGGCGGCGCTCCGTGGCTGCTGATGGAGCACTCCACCTCCGCGGTGAACTGGCAGCCCCGCAACGTCGCGAAGACACCGGGGCAGATGCGGCGCAACAGCCTCGCGCACGTGGCGCGCGGCGCCGACGGCGTCCTGTACTTCCAGTGGCGCCAGTCGAAGGCCGGTGCCGAGAAGTGGCACTCCGCGATGCTCCCGCACGGCGGCACGGACACCAGGACCTGGCGCGAGGTCACCGCTCTCGGCCGGGACCTGGAGGCCCTGGCGGAGGTCCGCGGCAGCCGCGTGGTGTCGGACGTGGCGCTCCTGTTCGACTGGAACGCCTGGTGGGCCCTGGAGATGGACGCCACCCCCTCGCAGGACGTGCGCTACCTCGACCTGGTCCGCGCCTGGTACGAGGCGCTGTGGTCGCTGGGCGTCACCTGCGACCTGGTGCACCCCGGGAGCGATCTGAGCGGTCACCGGCTGGTCCTCGTCCCCAGCCTCTGCCTGACCAGCGACGCGGACGCCGCGGCGCTGAACGGGTTCGTCGCGGAGGGCGGACACGCGGCCGTCGGTTTCTTCAGCGGTGTGGTGGACGAGCACGACCACGTCCGCCTCGGCGGCCATCCGGGGGCGTACCGGGACATGCTCGGCATCCGGGTGGACGAGTTCTTCCCGCTCCGGGAGGCGGAGACGGTCCGGCTCTCCGACGGTTCACGGGCCACGGTCTGGACCGAGCTCGTCGAACCCCGAGGAGCCGAGACGGTCCTGTCGTTCGCGGCGGATCCGTCGTGCGGCGGCCCGGTCCCGGGGCACCCGGCGGTCACGCGTCACGGCCACGGTGACGGCGTGTCCTGGTACGTGGCGACGCGCCCGGACGCGGACGCCCTGCGCACGCTGCTGGCCCGGGTGTGCCGGGAGGCCGGGGTCACCGCCGCGGCCGAGGTCCCGGACGGGGTCGAGGCGGTCCGCAGGCGCGGACCGGACGCCGCGTACCTGTTTCTGATCAACCACTCCCCGCGCGACCTGTCCGTCCCGGCGACGGGCACCGATCTGCTGAGCGGCGCCACCGCCGACGGCGAGATCGTCGTCCGCGCGGGCGACGTCGCGGTGATCCGGGAACACGGCTCCCCGTCGGCGGGCGGGTGAGGGAGTGCTCGCCAGGCAACGGCAGGAGGACATGGCCCGGCTCCTCCGGCAGCACGGCGCGATACGGGTGAGCGCGCTGACCGAGCGGTTCGACGTGTCCCACATGACGATCCGGCGCGGCCTGGAGGCGCTCGCGCGCCGCGGCCGGCTCGACGGGGTGCACGGCGGCGCGGTCACAGGGAGGCACGGCGGCACCGCGGAACCGGCGTTCGCGGAGAAGCGGTCCCGGCAGGTCCCGGCCAAGGAGGCCGTCGCGGCCGCGGCCGCCCGGCTCGTCGCTCCGGGCTCGGCGATCGGCCTGACCGCGGGGACCACCACGTGGACGCTCGCCCGGCGCCTCCTGGACGTCCCGGACATCACGGTGGTCACCAACAGTGTGCAGGGGGCACAGGTCCTGCAGCCCCACCGGCGGCGGGGGCAGACGGTGGTGCTCACCGGTGGTGTGCGCACCTCTTCCGACGCGCCGGCGGGGCCGGTCGCGGTCACCGTGCTGAGAACGCTCCACGTCGACGTGCTGTTCATGGGGGTTCACGGCATGGACGCGCGGACCGGCATCACCACGTCGAATCCGGAGGAGGCGGAGACGAACCGGGTGATGTGCCGCTCGGCGCGACGGACCGTGGTACTGGCCGACCACACCAAGTGGAACGCGACCGGCCCGGCGAGGATCGCCCCGTTGGGGGCCGCCGACCTGCTCATCACCGACTCGGGCATCGACAGGCACTGCCGTGACGTGCTGGAACACGGCGTCGGTGAACTGACCGTGGTCGAGCCGTTCCGGACTTCACCGCGGGCGGCCTCCCCACGTCCCCCTGTTCCTCCCCGACCGATCGAAGGGGCACGCACGTGACCACCGACCGTTCTTCGCACCTGCTCCATTTCCGTTCGGGGGGCACGAGCCTGGTCCTCGACTGCTCGGGACCCCGCCTCCCGCGGGTGCTGCACTGGGGAGCCGATCTCGGAGACCTGGGAGACGACGCACCGGGCGACGGGGGCGACCTCGCCGCCCTCGCCACGGCGAGCGTCGCCGAGCTGGGCACCAGCGTTCCCGACGTCCCGGTGCCCGTGAGCGTGCTGCCCGAGCAGTCGGCAGGATGGCTGGGCACCCCGGGGCTGTCCGGCCACCGCGAGGGCGCCGACTTCTCCTGCGCCTTCACCGTGCGGGAACTGCGGTTCCCGGGCCCCCGCTCGCTGACGGTGGAGGCCACGGACGAACAGGCCGGGCTCGGTCTGCGGTGGGAGCTGGAACTGACCCCCTCCGGTCTCGTCCGCCAGCGTGCGCGCCTCACCAACCAAGGTGAGGGCCCCTACACGCTGGAGGCGCTGCAACTCGCCCTGCCGGTCCCGGCCCACGCCGCCGAAGTGCTCGACCTGACCGGTCGCCACCTGCGGGAACGGTCCCCGCAACGGCACGAGTTCACCCTCGGCACGCACCTGCGGGAGAACCGGCGCGGACGCACCGGTGTCGACGCCACCCTCCTGCACGCGGTGGGTGAGCGGGGCTTCGGCTTCCGCGGTGGTGAGGTGTGGGCCCTGCACGTCGCGTGGAGCGGCAACCACCGCACCCTCGCCGAACGGACGAACTCCGGGGTCTCACTCCTCGGCGGTGGCGAGCTGCTGCTGCCGGGCGAGATGCGACTGGGGCCCGGTGCCGCGTACACGACCCCGTGGCTGCTGGCCTCGTACGGCCGGGGTCTGGACGACATGGCGGCGCGCTTCCACACGTACCTGCGGCAGCGTCCCCACCATCCGGCCGCTCCGCGGCCCGTCACGCTCAACACTTGGGAGGCGGTCTACTTCCGGCAGGACCTCGCCACCCTCACCGCCCTGGCGGACGCGGCGGCGGAGGTCGGAGCCGAGCGGTTCGTCCTGGACGACGGGTGGTTCCGCGGGCGCCGCGACGACCGGGCCGGCCTGGGCGACTGGTACGTGGACCCCGAGATCTGGCCGGAAGGGCTGCATCCGCTCGTCGAACACGTCCGTTCCCGCGGTCTGCAGTTCGGTCTCTGGGTCGAGCCGGAGATGGTCAACCCCGACTCGGACCTGGCCCGGGCCCACCCGGAGTGGATCCTGTCCGCGGCCGGGCGCATGCCGCCGGAGGCCCGGCACCAGCAGGTGCTCGACCTGGGCCGGCCAGAGGCGTACGCGTACGTGCTCGACCGTCTGGACGCCCTGGTCGGCGAGTACGCCGTCGACTACCTCAAGTGGGACCACAACCGCGACCTCGTGGACGCGGGCAGCGGCCCGTACGGCGTGGGTGGGGTGCACGCGCAGACCACCGCGGTGTACGCGCTGATGGACGAGCTGCGCCGACGCCGTCCCGGGTTGGAGATCGAGTCCTGCTCGTCGGGCGGCGCCCGGGTGGACCTGGGCATCCTCGAGCGCAGCGACCGGGTGTGGACGAGCGACTGCATCGACGCCCTGGAACGACAGCAGATCCAGCTCTGGACGGGCCTGTTGCTGCCCCCCGAGCTGATGGGTGCGCACGTGGGCGCTCCCCGTGCGCACACCACGGGCCGCACGCACGGTCTCGACTTCCGCGCCGGTACCGCGTTCTTCGGCCACCTGGGCATCGAGTGGGACCTGACCCTGGCGACGCCCGAGGAGCGCCGTCGGCTCGCCGAGTGGATCGCGGCCCACAAGCGGCTCCGACCGCTGCTGCACGGTGGAACCGTGGTCCACGGCGACTCCCATGATCCCGCGGTGCTCGTGCACGGCGTCGTGGCTCCGGACCTGTCCCGTGCCGTGTACGCGGTGGTGCAGAAAGCCACGAGCGTGCAGATGCCGACGGGCCGCGTGCGCCTGCCCGGTCTGGCGGAGAACGCGCGCTACGCCGTGACCCCGCTGCCACCGGGGGACGCGCCCCGGGGTCCGGTCACCAGCCCGCTTCCCTGGTGGAATCCGGAGGGCGTCGAACTGCCGGGCCGCGTCCTGTCCGTGCTCGGCGTCCAGGCGCCGACCCTTCATCCGGAAAGTCTCGTGCTGATCGAGGTACGGCGGATCGCAGACCGGGCATGAGGCGCCCGTGCGGGAGCGGCGAGGGCCTGGACGCCTCGTCGCCGCTCCCGCACAGACCGCATCGGCCGACGGGCCGACCCGTCGACGAGGCACACCCTGGCCGTCCGAGCCCTTGAGCGGTTCGAGTGTCGTCCGGGGCGGGGCCGAGCTGGGCGATGGCGACGTCGACGTGCGGCTCCTGAGTGCGGTGGCGGCGTGCCCCGGCTTCGGCGAGGTCGGTGAAACCCGCCGCGTGGGAACGGGCTACCGGGTGCCGGCCGACGTCCCGTCCGCCGAGCTGCAAGGCGAAGAAGTCGCCGAGGCCCGCCACGTCACGCAGGGCGGCGGTGACGGACGCTGCTGAGGAACGGGCGTCGTACACGGTTCCTGCCCTCCCTCCGTACCGTCAGGAGGCGGCCGTACGCCGTTGCGGCGGCGTGACGGCGTACAGGTCGAGAATGCCCGACCGGGGTGCGACGCCCGGTCCACCGAGGCGTACCGCATCGGCCGGGGGGCGCAGGGCCCGGTAGAAGCACCGCAACAGGGTCGACTTACTGCTGCCGGAGGGCCCGGCGAGCCCCACCACCTGGGCGCTGCCCGTCCGCAACGAGATCCCCTCCACCACCCTCATGCCGGAGATCTCCACGGTCACCGCGTCGATGTCGACCTGCGTCACACGCCTACGAAGGTGTAGGTACGGCGGTGCATGAGCAGGACGAAGCACGGCACGCCGATCGCCGCCGTCGGTTCCGCGTGGATGTGAGTGGGGGTCCGTACCGTCGAGAACCGTCTCCACCGGGTGTACGGCAAGCTCAGCGTCGTCTCGCGGACTGGCCCTGCGGGAGCACGTCGACGCGCCGGCGGGGAGTCTTCAGCCGGTGCGGGAGTAGAGCGCGGCGAGAGCTGCAGCGGCACGGGAGATCTCCTGGACGGCCTCGGGGGGCCGAGCACCTCGACGTCCGTGCCTAACTGCAGCAGTTGGCAGACCGCGGCCGGTACCGGGTACTCCAGCTCGACCGTCAGCCATGTCTCATCGGCCGCGGTGCCGTCACAGCCGTCATCGTCCCCTCCGTCCCCTCCGTCCGCCGTGCGTACCGGCTCTCCCGTCGGCCCGCCCCGGGCCGTCGGCTCCCCACCGGACGTCAGTTCCTCCGCGTCCACCCGGCCCTCCCCGGTCGCCCTGAGGAAGTACGGACGGGTGATCCGGCGGAGCATGTCCAGGCGATGTCGGCGTACCCGGGCCCGGACGACGACCCCTCCACCGCGGGATTCGACCTCCTGGCGCAGTTCCTCCCAGACCTCGACGAGTTCCACACCGTTACGGTGGCGCACCGGCTCCGTGGTGACGGCGACACCGCGAAGCCGGTCGGCGCGGAAGAGCCGGGGGCGCCCCGCCCGGTCGGCGACGAGGTACCGCGTGTCGGCCTTGGGGACGAGGCCGTACGGATCGACGGAGTAGAAGTCACGGATCGACGGAGTAGACGTCGGCGGTGGCGCGGCCGCTGTGCCGGTAGGCGATCCGCAGCCGCCGGTCGGTGAGGACGACGTGGTGCAGTTCGTCCAGCCCGGTCCGGTCGCGCTGCTCGCCGAGCCAGCCGTCGGGGTCGATCAGCAGTCGCCGGCTCGTCAGCTCGGCGGCCGATCGGTGGGGCGCGGGCAGCGCGGCCGTCATCTTGCGCAGCGCCGAGCCCAGCGCCCGGTCCAGCCCCAGCGCGGAGTGCGCGCTCTGCCCCACGAGGACGAACAGGGCCCGCGCCTCGTCCCGGGTCAGGACCGTCATGTCCGTACGGAACCCGGGCAGCAACCGGACACCCCCGTACCGCCCGCGCTCGGCGTAGACCGGGATCCCGGCCGCCGACAGGGCCTCGACGTCCCGGTAGACGGTGCGCACCGAGACTGAAGTTCCCCCGCCGAGCTGGACAGCCTGACATCGGGACGGAAGGTCCCGGAGAAAGCAGTCCCAGGCAGTGGGCAGGAGAAGCAACACGCGCAAGCGGCACACAGCCGAGTACAACCGCACCCGTCTGCGCAAGCACCCGCCGTCCGCGATCGGAGGGCGTACAACGATCCGCATGTCCGGTCAGCTGTCCCCACGTGTTCCAGGGGCCACACCGGCTCGTTGCCGACCTTCGTGACGTGCCGCCGGGCGGGTCGCGCCCGCCGTGGGCCGACGGACCGGAGTCGAGCGGCTTCGAGACACCGCTGGGTCTCGATTTCGGGCATCTCGCAGATTTTCAGGCATCAGTCCGGCTCAGGGCGCCCACACGCATGGCGGGAGAGTCCTCATTCCGTCTGGACCCATTTTGTCTAGACCTCTTGCCCCGCCCATGATCTGCGGGCTACGTTTCCCGCTGTTCGGAGTCCTTCACGTTTCCCTCAATTCCCTTGGTGGGCAAGGCTGGAAGGAGCATGTCCGCATGCAGGACCGGAGTCTGGCCAGACGGACCGTCCTCGCCTCCGCGACCGTGGTCGCCGCGGGCGCGACGGGCGTCGTGGGCGTGACGGCCACCCCCGCGGTCGCGCACCGGCACGACGGCCGCCTCAAGAAGATCGTCTCCAGGATGAGCATCGAGGCGAAGATCGGCCAGCTGTTCGTGCCGTACTTCTACGGTGCGTCGGCGACTTCTCCCAGCCAGTTCGACCAGGACCGCAACCTCAGGGAACTCGGCGTCCGCACCGTTGCCGAGCTGATCGCCAAGTACCACGTCGGCGGTGTCATCCTTTTCTCCGGCTGGACGAACAACATCCAGGACCCCCGCCAGATCGCGGACTTGACGAACGGTGTGCAGCGGGCCTCGCTCGCCCTGCCCACCCCCGTCCCGTCCCTGATCTCCATCGACCAGGAACACGGGGTCAACGTCCGCATCGGCAGCGGCGCCACCCAGCTGCCGGGCGCGATGGCGCTCGGCGCGGGCCGCTCGCTCTCTGACGCGCGCACCGCCGGACGGATATCGGGCACCGAACTCGCCGCCCTGGGCATCCATCAGAACTTCGCCCCGGTCGCCGACGTCAACGTCAATCCGGCCAACCCCATCATCAACGTCCGCTCCTTCGGCGCCGACGCCCGCGAGGTCGGCCGCATGGTGGCGGCCCAGGTGACGGGATATCAGCAAGCCGGCGTCGTGGCCTGCGCCAAGCACTTCCCGGGCCACGGGGACACCGGGCAGGACAGCCACACCGAACTGCCCGTGATCACCCACACCCGTGAGGAGTGGGAGCGCATCGACGCCCCGCCCTTCAGAGCCGCGATCGCCGCCGGCGTCGACTCGATCATGACCGCACACCTCCAGGTCCCCGCGCTCGACCCCAGCAACGAGCCAGCCACCCTGTCGCCCACGATCCTCCAGGGCGTGCTGCGCGAGGAACTGGGCTTCGACGGCGTGATCGTCACCGACGCCCTCAACATGCGGGGCGTGCGCACCAAGTACGGCGACGACCGCGTGCCCGTCCTCGCCCTGAAGGCCGGCGCCGACCAGCTGCTGTTCCCGCCGGACATCGACGTCGCCTACCACGGCGTCCTGGCCGCCGTCCGCAGCGGAGAGATCACCGAGGAGCGGCTCGACGAGTCGGTCCTGCGCATCCTGCGGATCAAGGACAAGGTCGGCCTGCTCAGCGGCAGCCCCTACGTCTCCCCGAAGGAGGTCGACCGGGTCGTCGGCGCCCGCGGGCACCGGCTCGCCGCCGCCCGGATCGCCGAGCGCACCACCACCCTGCTGGTCAACGAGGATCAGGCGCTCCCGCTGCGCCGCGGGCAGAGGAAGCTGCTCGTGGTCGGCGCCAGTCCGGCCTTCCCGACCGACGACACCCGCACCACGGTTCCCGAACTGGCCAGGGCCTTCGAGGAACTGGGCTACCGCACCACCCACCTCGCCACCGGCCGGGCGCCCGACGCGGCGAAGCTCGACGAAGCCGTGGCCGCCGCGCGGGGACGGGACGCGGTGGTGGTCACCACCGACAACGTCGACGCCACCAGCGCCCAGCGCACCCTGGTCTCCCGGCTGCTCGCGACGGGCGTCCCCGTCGTCCACCTCGCGGTGCGCAACCCCTACGACATCGCCCACCTCGGCGGCGTCCCGGCCTCACTGGTCTCCTACTGCTGGACCGAGGTCGAACTGCGCGCCGCCGCACGGGTGATCGCCGGCCGGGTCGATCCGCGCGGCAGGCTGCCCGTGCCCATCCAGCGGGCCGACGATCCGGCCGAGGTCCTCTTCCGCTCCGGGCACGGCCTGTCGTACGCCGACTGACGTCCGCGTCCTCGCACGGCCTTCCGCCCCGGCGCCCCCTGAAGGGGAGCGCCGGGGCGGTCCGGCCCCCGCCTCACGCCTCGTCGGGTACGACCACGACCGGGCAGCCGGAGTGGTGCAGGACGGTGTGGGCGACCCGTCCGAGGCGGGTACCGAGACGGCCGGGGCGACGTCGGCCGACGACCAGGAGGCCGGCCTCCTGCGAGGCGGCGAGGAGCACCCTGCGGGCAAGGCCCTCCACGGTGCGCCGGCGCAGTTCCACGTCCGCCGGGGCGTCGAAGAGGGCGGCCTCCAGTTCCTTGGCGGCCCGTTCCTCGTACGGACGCTCGGGCTCCCCTGTGAGCAGGGGGTGGCTGATCGACTCGTGCGCGGGGCACCGCCAGGTTCGTACCGCCTCCAACGGGACGGCGCGCCGCCGCGCCTCCTCGTAGGCGAAGCGCAGCGCCGCCGTCGGCGCGTCGGCCACACCGACGACGATCCGGTCGTGACGCCCGCCGCCGGCCCGGTTGTCGTGGTTGCCTCGGATCACGACGACCGGGCAGTGGGCGTGGGTGGCCGCGGCCAGGCCGACGGAGCCCAGCAACGCGCCGGCGAGTCCGCTGCGCCCACGGGTACCGACGACCAGGGCGGAGGCGTCGCGGCTCTCGCGCACCAGGACGTACTCGGGCTCCTCGGGCACGGCCGCGGTGGTGACGGACAGGTCGGCGTGGCGGCGCCGGACGCGCCGGACGGCGGCAGCGAGGATGTCCTCGGGAGCCACCTGCCCGGAGGACTCGCCGAGTTCCGGCGCGAGCGCGGTGCCCTCGTACCGCTCCCACAGGGAGGCGAACACCACGCGCAGGGACACGTCGCGCAGGGCGGCCTCGTCGGCCGCCCAGTCGACGGCCCGCAGGCTGGAGTCGGACCCGTCGACTCCGACGACCAGGGGCGGGTTCGGGGGCATCGTTCTCAGCCTTCCGCGCCGAGGTCGAAGACGATGCGGGCCTTGACCTGACCGCGCAGGACCTCGTCGATGGATTCGTTGACGGAGGTGAGCGGGCGGGTCTCCTGGATGACCTTGGTCCG
This sequence comes from Streptomyces sp. NPDC004051, assembly GCF_053604275.1. Lineage (NCBI taxonomy): Bacteria > Bacillati > Actinomycetota > Actinomycetes > Kitasatosporales > Streptomycetaceae > Streptomyces > Streptomyces sp. NPDC004051. The sequence continues at coordinate 29,084 of NZ_JBSGHG010000016.1, forward strand.
GCCGGCCGCGTGCAGTCGGAAGACCTCGGCGAGGTCCTGGCGGGTGCCGACGATGGAGCCGATCACCGAGGTGCCGTTGAGCACGGTGTCGAAGATGGGGACCTGGATGGTGCCGTGGGCGGGCAGGGCGACCATGACGAGCTTTCCGCCGCGTCGCAGGCCGGAGTTGACGGCCTCGAAGGCGGCGGGGTTCACGGCGAGGGCAAGGGCGGCATGGGCGCCTCCGTGCCGCTTCAGCTCCGCGCCGACGTCCTGGGTGCGGGCGTCGATGAGGATGTCCGCGCCCAGTTCCCGGGCGAGTTCGAGCTTGTCGTCGGTGATGTCGATGGCGGCGACGGTGGCGCCGGCGATCTTCGCGTACTGCACCGCCAGATGGCCGAGTCCACCCACGCCGGAGATGGCCACGAGCTGGGCGGGCCGGACGTCGGCGACCTTCAGGGCCTTGTACGTGGTGACGCCCGCGCAGGTCAGCGGGGCGGCGTCGACGGCGCTGACGCCCTCGGGCACCGACTGGGCGAAGTCGGCCCGGGCCAGCATCTTCTCGGCGTAGCCGCCGTCGCAGCCGTAGCCGGTGTTGACCTGGCTCTCGCAGAGCGTTTCCCAGCCGGACAGGCAGTGCTCGCACCGCCCGCACGCACTGCCGAGCCACGGCACGGCGACCCGTTGGCCGACGGCGAGGTGGGTGACGCCTTCGCCGAGTTTCTCGACGATGCCGACGCCTTCGTGGCCGGGCACGAACGGCGGGGTGGGCTTGACGGGCCAGTCGCCGTGCGCGGCGTGGATGTCGGTGTGGCACAGCCCGGACGCCTCGACGCGGACACGGACCTGCCCGGGGCCGGGCTCGGGGTCGGGGCGCTCCTCGATGACCAGGGGTTTGCCGAATTCCCGTACGACTGCTGCCTTCATGCTGTCCTCGTTTCTCTTCCGGGGTGAGCGCGTCAGTCGTGTGCGACGACGGAGAGGAGGGTGGCGTCGCGGGAGCCGCGGATCCCTGCGGTGATCGTGCGAGCCATGGTGGCCTCCTGTATCGGGGGTCTGACTTCAGCCTCTCGTCCGGCACGTTCCCGGGGCAGGGGCCGCTGGTCCCCGGCGGGGACCGACCGGCCCCGTGCACATTCAGTGGGCAGGCAGACCGCGTTCCCGGAACTGCCCGCGGACCCGGTCCACCAGCGCCGCGTCGGGGGCCGGCGTGTCCCGCAGGCGGAAGGGAACGCCCGACGCGTCGTACTGGTGGGCGCCGAGCTTGTGGAACGGCAGGACGTCGACCCGCTCGGCACTGCCGAGGCCCGCGAGGAAGTCGGCCGGTCCGTCGATCGCCTCGGGGGCGTCGGTCCGGCCGGGCACCAGCACGTACCTGATCCACAGGTGTTGGCCCAGCCGGTCGAGACGGGTGGCGAAGTCGAGGGTGGGGGCGAGTTCACCGCAGGCCAGCTTCCGGTACGTCGTGGTGTCGAAGGACTTGACGCCGTCCGCATTGGTCCGCGGCAAGACCCACACCCAAGCCCTCCTCCGCCTCGCCCGCCACCGCATCAGCGTCCTGTTCGCCATGCTTCGCGACGGCACCTTCTACGAACCCAGAACCCCACGCCTCGCTTGACGAAAGACATAGAGGCCCCCCGGCCCTGCGGCGTCGGGCCGGGGGGCCGCTCGCGCGACTCGATCGTGGTGGCGGTCGTCATCAGGACACCACCTGGTTGACGATGTCGAGCTTCTGTTCGGTCGGCTTCTCCTCAGCGGCCGGCGTGGCCGGCGTCTCGATGCTGTCCTCGTTGCTGCCCGCCCGGTCCAGGCCGAGGACGCGAATGGCGTTCTCCCGCAGGATGAGCGGCTCGGCCTCCGGCTTGACGTCGAGCGTCTCGAAGTCCGCCAGCCACCGCTCCGGCGTGATGAGGGGGTAGTCGGTGCCGAACAGCGTTTTGTGGCGCAGCATCCCGGAGGCGGCCCGGACGAGCTCCGTGGGGAAGTACTTCGGCGACCAGCCCGACAGCTCGAGATAGATGTTGGCCTTGTGCGTGGCCATCGAGATCGCCTCGGCCTGCCACGGCACCGACGGGTGCGCGAGGATCACCGTCAGTCCGGGGAAGTCGGCGGCGACGTCGTCGAGCAGGAGCGGGTTGGAGTAGCGCAGCTTGATGCCCCGACCGCCGGGCAGGCCGGCACCGATGCCGTTCTGGCCCGTGTGGAACAGGGCTGGGACGCCGAGCTCCTCGAGGGCCTGCCACAGCGGGTAGTGGGCCGAGTCGTCCGGGCTGAAGCCCTGCAGGCTCGGGTGGAACTTGAAGCCGGCGACACCGTGCTCCTCGACGAGGCGACGCGCCTGCGTGACGGCGTCGGCGCCCCGGCACGGGTCGACCGAGCCGAAGGGGATCAGGACGTCGGCGTGCCTGGCGGCCTCCGCCGCGATCCACTCGCTCGAGATCGGCGGGTGCCCCAGGGCCGTGCCCGCGTCGACGGTGAAGACGACGGCGGCCATGCCGAGGCCTCGGTAGGTCTCCGCGATCTGGTCGATTGTCGGGGTCCGGCCGTGGTCGCCCTTGAAGTAGGCGGTGGAGGCGTTGATCAGCTCCTCGTCCATGGAGAGGTGGCCGTGGTCGTCGACCTCGATGTGGACGTGCAGGTCGATGGCGCGGAGGGCGGGCAGGTCGAGGCCCGCGCCGGTGAAGCGGGTCATGGAGTGTTCCTTGCTGCTGCGAGGTCGACGAAGGCATCGAGGGAGTGTGGGTCGGCAAGCGCGTCGCGGGAGGCGACCTCGTCGATCGGGTGGCCCTGCAGGATCCGCTTGACGGGCAGCTCGAGCTTCTTGCCGGTGCGGTTGCGTGGCACGGCCGCCACCTCGGTGATCGTGTCGGGCACGTGCCGCGGCGAGAGCTGGTGTCGCAGCGCGCCGACGATCCTCGCGCGCAGCTGCGCGTCGAGCTGCCGCCCGGGCTCGGTCTGGACGAACAGCACGAGGTCGCCGTTGCCGCCGGCCTGCTCGAGGTGGACGACGAGCGAGTCCTGGACGCCGGGGAGCTCCTCGACGACGCGGTAGAACTCGGCGGTGCCGAGGCGCACTCCGCCACGGTTCAGCGTCGCGTCCGACCGGCCGGCGACGTGGCAGTGCCCCTCGGGCGAGAAGACGATCCAGTCGCCGTGCCGCCACACGCCGGGGTAGCGGTCGAAGTAGGCCGCCCGCAGGCGGGATCCGTCGGCGTCGCCCCAGAAGCCGATCGGCATCGAGGGCATCGGCGCGGTGATGACGAGCTCGCCGAGCTCGCCGACGACCTCGTGGCCGGCCCCGTCGAAGGCGCGGGCCGCGACGCCGAGCGCGGCACCGGAGATCTCGCCGGCCCACACCGGCAGGAGTGGGTCGCCCTGGACGATGCCCGAGCACACGTCGGTGCCACCCGAGCCGATGTTGAGCACGACCCCGGGCAGCTGGTCGTAGATCCACGCATAGCCCTCGGGTGGCAGTGGGGCCCCCGCCGAGGCGAACTGCCGGATCCGGAGGCGGTGGTCGCGTGCCGGGCGCAGGCCGGCCTTGCGGCTCGCCATGATGAAGCCCGGCGCGGCACCCATGACGGTCGCGCCGGTCTCCTCGGCGAGCCGCCACTGCCGGTCGAGGTCGGGGTGCACCGGGTTGCCGTCGATGCACACGATCGACGAGCCGACGAGCAGGCCGCTGACGAGCGCGTTCCACATCATCCACGCAGTCGTCGAGTACCAGAGGAAGGTGTCGCCCGGGCCGAGATCCCACGACAGGGCATGGCACTTGAGGTGCTCGAGGAGGATGCCACCATGTCCGTGGACGATGGCCTTGGGCAGCCCCGTCGTCCCCGAGGAGAAGAGGACGACGAGCGGGTGGTCGAAGGGAACCTGCTCGAAGGTGAGCGGCTCGGGCTCGACTGCAGCGAGGGCCTCCGGCCATGACCGCATGCCGCTCACGTCGCCTTGGGCGCCAGTGCTCCCGTGGGTGCCCGTCGCGCGGTAGCTGCCGTACTCGACGTCGAAGACGACCGTCAGGGTGGGCAGGCCCGCGACGAGTTCCGCCACGTCGGCGCTCTTGTCGACGGGCTTGTCGCCGTAGGTGTAGCCGCCCGCGACGAGGAGGACGGTCGGCTCGATCTGGCCGAACCGGTCGATGACGGACCGGGCGCCGAACTCGGTCGCGCACGAGGCCCAGGTCGCGCCCAGCGAGGCCGTGGCGAGGAAGGCGGCGACCGTCTCGGGCAGGTTGGGCAGGTGAGCGACGACGCGGGAGCCGGGGCCGACGCCCTGCCGGCGCAGCACCGTGCGGGCCCGGGCGACCTGGTCGCGCAGCTCACCGAGCGTCAGGGTAGCCGGCTCCCGGGTCTGGGAGTACGCGTGGATCGCGACCCGGTCGTCGTCGGTGTGCCGGAAGACCTGTTCGGCGTAGTTGAGCCGAGCGCCGGGGAACCACTCGGCACCCGGCATCCGGGCCGAGGCGAGCACCCGCTCCGGCGGGACGGATGCGAGCACGTCGAAGTGGTCCCAGATGCTGCCCCAGAAGCCCTCGAGATCGGTGACCGACCACTCCCACAGCTGTCGGCGGTCGAAGCGCAGGCCCCGCTCGCGGGCGAGCCAGTCGAGGTAGTGGGCGAGGCGCGAGGAGGTGAGCTGCTCCTCGCCGGGGGTGAAGAGCAGGTCGCCGTGCGCGAGGCCGTGCTCGGTCGCCGGTTCGGTCGTCTGCTCGGTGGGCTGCTCCGCCGTCTGTTCAGTGCTCTGTTCGATCATGGCAGGCCCGCCTCCTCCTTGGCCCGGATCAGGCCTCTCAGCGCCGCATCGCGCCGCGCGCGCAGCCCGTTCTCGTCCTGCCCGGTCGTGTCCATCTCCTCGGTCATGCCCGCCACGATCGCCGCACAGAGGTCGGGGGTCAGGCTCGGGTCTCCGAGGTCCTTCCACCACTCGGCGGTCGGTGGCCCGAGGTGCTCGAGGATGTGCGCGATGCCGCCCGCACCACCGGACAGGTGCTGAGTGGCGAACGGTCCGAGCAGCGCCCAGCGCAGCCCCGGCCCCCAGGCGATCGCGGTGTCGATGTCGGCGACGCTGACGACTCCGCGGCCGACGAGGTCGTACGCCTCTCGCCACAGCGCCGCCTGGAGCCGGTTCACGACGTGGCCCGGCAGCTCGGTCCGCAGCGTGATGCACTTCTTGCCGACCCCGGTGAAGAACGCGTCGGCCGCGCGGAGTGCGCTCTGCGCCGTGGTCGGCGCCCCGACAAGCTCGACGAGCGGCACGAGGTGTGGCGGGTTGAACGGGTGCGCGACGAGGACGCGCTCGGGGTGGCGGCCGGCCGCTCCTGCGAACGAGCTGGGCGGCAGGCCCGAGCTGGAGCTCGTCAGGAGCACGTCCGCCCCGGTCAGCGAGTCGAGCCGGCCGAAGAGGTCGCGCTTGACATCGAGTACCTCGGGACCGGCCTCGATGACGAGGTCGGCAGCCGGCGCATAGGTCTCGGCCTCGGTCGTCGTCGTGAGGTGGTCGAGCGTGTCGGCCGGGCCGTCGCCCTCCTCGATGAAGGCCGCCGCCAGGGTGCGCGCCCGCTCGAGCGCCGGCCGGTCCGGGTCGACGAGGACGACGTCGAGGCCGTGCCGCAGCAGGTGGGCGGCCCAGCTCGTCCCGATGGCGCCTGCACCGACGACGAGGACGGTCCGAACGTCGCGGCATGCCACCGGGCTCGCTCCCGCGGTCACGCCCGGGCCCCCGCCGTGTCACGGTCGAGGAAGGCGCGCATCCGCGACTTCGCCTCATCGCTGCCGGAGGCGATGCCGGCCATGAGCGACTCGATGAGGTAGCCCTCGTGCGGGTTCGCCTCCGCGGTGCGCGGCAGCACGTGGAGGATCCCGTAGTTCGTGATCGGGCTGTTGGCCGCGGCGCGATGGGCCAGCTCCAGTGCGGTCGGCAGGCCGTTCCCGTCCTCGACGACGTACTGGGACAGGCCGATCTGCTCCCCCTCGACGGCGTCGTAGCGGCGGCCCGTGAGCATCATGTCCGTCATCCGCGCAGCTCCGATGAGCCGGGGCAGTCGCACCGACGCGCCACCTCCGACGAACAGCCCGCGCTGCCCCTCCGGCAGCGCGTAGAACGTCGAAGGTTCGGCCACCCGCACGTGGGTCGCGGACGCCAGCTCGAGGCCACCGCCGATCACCGCACCCTTGAGTACGCTGAAGATCGGGACGGGCGAGGCGATGAGCGCATCGAGTGCCCCGTGCCACATCCGCGAGTGCAGTACTCCCTCGAACACGTTCGACTCGTCCATCGTGTTGAGGTCGAGTCCGGCACAGAAGTGCCGGCCCTCGGCGGCGAGGACGACCGCGCGCACCCCCTCGGGCACGGCGCGGAAGTAGGCGCCGAGTCCGAGGACCGTTTCGTCGTCAAGGGCGTTGCGCTTGTCCGGGCGGGCGAGCTCGAGGATGTCGACCGGGCCGTCGCTCCGGCGTCGCACGGTCTGTGGCAGCGCCGACGGCTGCGTCGTGGCCGGTTCGGTCATTGTCACTCCTGGATGTCGTGGCAGGTTCCGTCGGCTGCACCGCTCAGGGCTTCGGAACGGACTGCAGCAGGCCGACGACGTCGGCGTCCTTGGTGATGACGCCGTACTCCTTCATCAGGCCACCCATCGCGGCCAGCTCGTCCTTGCGCACGGGGCCGCCCACGTCCTCGAGGACGACCGCCTTCGACAGGGCAGGGTCGATCTTGAGGGCCGACGCCGCCTTGGCGCGGACCTCGTCCGGGTGCGCCTGCGCGTAGTCCATGGTCGCGTTGATCGCCTTGGCCATGGCCGAGACGAGCTCCGGCTTCGACTTCACGAGCGTGCCGCTCGCGAAGTAGACCATCGTCGGGTGGCCCTTGACCGAGGCGACGCCCGGGTAGGTCACCACGGGGTTGTCGGCCTTGCGGATGATCGTCATGAACGGCTCGGGAGTCCACACCGCGTCGACCTGGCCGCTCTTGAGAGCCGCCTCCATGTTCGGGTACGGCAGCTCGACGAACGAGACGGCCTTCGGGTCGCCCCCGTCCTTCTTCACCGCGTCCATGATGAGCAGGTCGCCCATGGACTTCAGGGTGTTGACGGCGACCTTCTTGCCCACGAGGTCCTTGGCGGTCTTGATACCGCTGTCCGGCCTCGTGAGGACGGCGTGGACACCCTTGTCGGTGTCGTAGGTGTAGGACGAGACGACGCGGACGTCGAGACCCTTGTCCCGCGCCTGGAGCAGGGAGATCGGGTTGCCCGTGGCGAACTGCATCTGCCCGGACATGACCGCGGGCACGAGCGCCGCACCACCCTGGCCGGTCTCGAGCTTGACGTCCAGTCTCTCCTTGGCGAAGAAGCCCTTGTCCATGCCCAGCATGATCGCCGCGGTGGGCAGGATCGGCAGGGTGCCGACGGTCACCTCGGTCGTCCCGCCGCCACCGGCGGTCCCCTTGGCCGGCTCCGAGGAGCCACAGGCACTCATGGCGAGGGCGCTCGCGAGCACCAGCGCCGTGAAGGTCACCTTCTTCATGTGTATGTCTCCTTGGCTTGCCGGCACTCGTACGCACGGCTATGGGTGTCGCTGCCGCACGGCTTCGGGCAGCGTTCAGGGACGGGCCGGCCCTGGCCCCTGTCGGTTGTCGGCGGCGAACTGCTCCCGCAGGCGGAACTTCTGGATCTTGCCGGTCACATTGCGGGGGATCGCCGCGACGATCACGACCTCGCGGGGGAGCTTGTAGCCGGCGAGGCGCTCGCGCAACTGCTCGCGCAACTCCGCCCCGTCGAGCTCGACGCCGGCCGCGGGCTCGACGTAGGCCACCCCGGATTCGCCCCAACGGCTGTCCGGCACGCCGATGACGGCACAGTCACGGACGCCCTCGAGCTGGAGCAGGCTGTTCTCCACCTCTGCGGGATAGACGTTCTCCCCGCCCGAGATGTACATGTCCTTGACCCGGTCCTTGACGAAGAGGTAGCCCTCCTCGTCGCTGATCCCGACGTCGCCGCTGTGGTACCAACCGCCGGCGAGGGCCTCCGCGGTCGCCTCGGGAAGGTTCCAGTAGCCGGTCATGACGTTCGGCCCGGCGATGAGGATCTCGCCGGCCTTGCCGGGAGGCGCCGGTCCGTCGAACCCGACGACGACGCTGTCGGTGAAGAAGTGGGGCCGGCCGACCGAGCCGGACTTGTGCACGTTGTCGCGCGGCTCGAGCATCCTCGTCCCGGGGGCCGTCTCGGTCATGCCGAAGCCCTGCATCAGCGGGATCCCCTTGGCCGTCCACGTCGCGATCGTCCGGTCCGGCAGGGGCGACCCACCGACCATGAGGGCCCGTAACGAGGACAGGTCCGCCTCGGCGAAGCGGGGCTGCTGACTGATGGCGTCGAGCATGGCCGGGACGAAGAACGCCGAGGTGACCTGCCGCTCCTCGAGCGTGCGCAGCACCGTCGGGGCATCGAAGCCACGCTGGATGAGGAGCCGCCCGCCGAGCGTGAAGGTCGGCAGCGTCATCATGTTGAGCCCGGCGATGTGGAAGAGCGGGGCGCAGACGAGGTGGTGCTCGTCCTGCCGGAGGTCCTGGCCGATGAGCGCGTTGACGTTCTGGTAGAAGAGCGCCCGGTGCGAGAGCATCGCGCCCTTCGGGCGGCCGGTCGTCCCTGACGTGTACATGATAAGCGCTGTGGCCTCGAGCGGCACCGCTGCGGATTCCCATAAGGGGGACCCGGTGGCGAGGAAGTCCTCGTAGGCGGGTCCATCCGCCCCGGTGGCAGGCTCGTCGACGTGGATCCAGCTCTCGACGGCGCCGGCAGCACGGATCAGATGGCCCCCGACGTTGGCTACCTGCGCCTCGCCATAGACGCACAGCCGCGCGCCGCTGTCCGCGAGGATGTAGGCCACCTCCGGCCCGGACAGGCGTGGGTTGACGAGAACCGCTGCCGCGCCGACCATGCCGCACGCGAAGAACACCTCGAGGAGGGCCGGATGGTTGAACCCGATGTAGGCGACCCGGTCCTCCGGCTCGATGCCTGCGGCGCGAAGGGCGTTGGCAAGGCGGTTGGTCCGCGCGTGGACCTCGAGGTAGGTGCGCTCCGCACCCTCGAACTCCCACGCGACGGCATCCGGGCGGACCCGAGCTCGCCGAGCCGGCCACGAGCCGATACCGAGGTTGTCGATGCGGCTGGCCGCGAGGTCGAAGGGCGTGGGCGACGGCGGGGTCACCGGATCGGCGGCAGCGGCGGCAGCGGCGGCAGCGGCGGCGCTTCCCATCTTCGGTCCTCCTCAACACGCTGGGATGGTGTCCGACCGGGCGAGAAGCATGACAACAGGTATCGTTCAAAAAATCAACGGTTTGCTCATGGTGTGATTACTGTGTCCGCGTCCCGAACACTCTGCGAGGAGGCCACCGTGCCAAGAACCGCCGTGCGCAGCTCCACGGGAGCGCCACCGATGCCTTCCGATCGCGCGTCAGACAGCGGATCAGAATCCGAGTCGGCGCTCGACTCCAACCTCGTCTTCCTCCTCATCCGCGCCGGCGCCCTCGGCGCCGCGAACGACACCCGGGTCCTCGCACAGCACGGTCTCAAGGTGCGCCAGTACGCGGTCCTGACGACCGCCTGCACGCGGCCGCGGACCCAGAAGGAGCTGTCCGACTTCCTCATGCTCAACCCGAGCCAGATCGTGACGCTCGTCGACACCTTGGAGGACCTCGGGCTCGTCGAGCGAGAGGCCGCGGTCGGCGACCGCCGCGCCAAGCTCGTCGTCGCGACAACACGCGGCCGGAAGCTCTTCGACGTGGTCCGGGTCGACGTCGGCGACGCCCACGACCGCCTGCTGGGCCACCTGTCACCCGCCCAACGCGAGGAGTTCCTGACGGTGCTGCGCAGGCTGGCCCTCCCGGACAGCTGACTCCCTTCACCTCCGAGTCGCGCCTCCGCGGCGCGCCACATCCCGCTGCGGCAGTCCGGATCGGCGTCGATCACGCCCTCGTTCCCGGCTGCGGGGAGGCCGGCTCCCCATGCCACAGAGGTGCTGCCAAGCTGCTGCTGCGGCAGGCGAGTCGAGGTGTACTGGCGGTGCGTTCGGCCGGGCCGGGGTGTGTCGATTCAACGCCTGATCTTGGTTGTTGAGTGGTCAGTTGTTGCTCGGGGTCAGGCGGCCCTCGAAGGCGATCTGGAAGGCGTTCAGGGGTGCCTTCCAGCGCATGGTCCACCGCTTGCGGCCCTTCCCCGTCGGGTCCGGGCTCATCAGCGCCATGTAGACGTACTTGAGGGCGGCGGCCTCGTCGGGGAAATGCCCGCGGGCCCGGACGGCCTTGCGCATCCGCGCGTTCACGGACTCGATCGCGTTCGTCGAGCAGATCACCTTGCGGATCTCGACGTCGAAGGAGAGGAAGGGCACGAACTCGGCCCAGGCGTCCGACCACAGCTTCACGATCGCCGGGTACTTCTTGCCCCACGTCTCCTGGAACTCCAGGAACCGCTCCATGGCCGCGTCCTCACTGGGGGCGGTGTGGACGGGCTTGAGGGCCTTGGCGATCTTGTCCCGGTCCTGGCGGGCCGCGTAGCGGAAGCTGTTGCGCAGGAGGTGGACCACGCAGGTCTGGACGATGGTGCGGGGCCAGCCGGTCTCGACCGCCTCGGGCAGGCCTTGAGCCCGTCGCAGACGAGCATGAGGACGTCCTCGCAGCCGCGGTTCTTCAGCTCGGTGAACACGTGCGGCCAGTGCTTGGTGCCCTCGCCGCCGGTGAGGGTCACTCTCCCGGCGGCGGTGGTGATGAAGGCCCGGTACTTCTCGATCCCGGCCATCACCTCGTCGACGGTGGCCGGTTTCCCGTCCCGCATGTGCCAGGTGTCCGGGTCGGCACAGTACAGGCAGCGCAGGGGACAGCCGCTGACGAAGAGGACGAACCGGGTCCCGGGACCGTCCACACCGATGGACAGGTCCCAGGAGTGGATCCGGCCGGTGACCGCGCCGTTCGCAGTGCCGTGCGCGGTGCCGTTCACAGCGTTCCGTGGAAGGTGCGGCTGATCACGTCGAGCTGCTGTTCCCGGGTCAGGCGGACGAAGTCGACGGCGTCCCCGGAGACCCGGACCGTCAGCTCCGGGTACTTCTCCGGGTGCTCCATGGCGTCCTCCAGGGTCATCCGGTCCAGGACGTTGACGTTCATGCGGAAGCCGCCGGAGACCGTGTACGCGTCCAGGATGCCGACCAGGGGACCGGCGCGTTCCCCGGGGACGTGCCCCAGCCCCTCCGGGGTGATCGTGGTGGCCAGGGAGATGCCGTCCCGCGTCGCCTCGTACGGCAGCTTGACCGGTCGTGCCGATCCGGAGCCGATCGCCGGGCTCGGTCCGGGCAGCCCGGCGTGGTTCGTGGACGGGGACGGAGGACGCGGGGCCGGGAAGCAGCTGGAGACCGGCTGCCGCGGCAGTCTCCTTGCTCCGGGGAATTCCGGGGGCGACCCAAGCCCTGCTCACGGCTGGAAGTACTCCGCCATCAGGCGGCTGACCCATTCCGGCTGCTCGATGTTCACCGGGCGGAACTCCGCCATGGCCGGCTTCAGGTCGATGACCGGGGTGCCCGAGACCGCGTCGAGGCCCACCACCGTCAGTTCACGGCCGTGGACGGACTCGACGGCGCAGCACGTCGAACCGATGCGGTTCGGTCTGCGGGGGCCGCGGCCGGCGAAGACGCCGACGGGCGGGAGGTCGGAGCGTCCGCGGTAGGGGCGGGGCTCGCGGTGGTCGTCGAGTTCCGGGAACCGGTCGAGGACGAAGAGGACTTCCACGTGGGAGAAGCCCTCCAGGCCCTGGAGACACGCCTCGCCGAAACGCTCGTCGACGGTGATCGTGCTGCGGACGGTACCCCAGTTGTCCGTGTGCTGGACGTCCGTCCGGTCGTTCCGGACCGTACCTATCGGTGTGATCTCGAAGCTCGGCATGGCCGGAGACTATCCCCGCCGCGCCCACGCCGGCGTTCCGATGCGGTGGGACTCGGAAGCACGAAGTCCTGGGGCAGGGCCGGGCGGTCATTCCGTTGCGGGGGCGTGCGGGCTGCTCGCCGGTGGATCGGTCGGGCGGTCCCGTCCGCCGTCGTGGCCGGACGCCACCACCGCGAGGAGACCGATCACGACGGCCGCGGCGGCGGCCCGGCCCGCGGCCCGCAGGACCCAGCCCGGCAGGGAGCCGCCCCCGCGCCGGCCCGGCGAGCCCAGCCGCTCGGCCCGTCGGGCCGGTTTCAGCAGTCGGAGCAACAGCAGGGCGGCGACCGGCAGTTGCAGCAGCCACAGCACCGTGCGCGGCCACTCCCCGTACCAGACGTTGGTGCCGTACAGCAGGGTGTGCCACACGCTCAGCACGTACACGACGATCACGAAGCGGTGCAGCCGACGCCAGGCGTTCGCGCCGATGCGGTGCCGGACGTAGAACAGCAGCCCCAGGGGGATCGCCAGGTACAGGGCGCCCTGGCCGAGCGGGATGGCGACCCGGCCGGTCCCGGAGTCGTACCAGCCGGGCACGAAGGCGTCCGCGAAGCCGACCCACAGCCGTCTGGCCCACCCCACCTGGGCTTCGTAGCGCACGAGTTCGGCCGAGAACATCAGCGCGTGCGCGAACATCAGCGCCATCGTGGTCAGACTGGTGGTGCGGTGCCAGCGCTCCAGAACCTGCCGGGAGATGGGCAGCCGGGCCGGGCGCGGCCCCGACAGCAGCAGCCCGAGCATGACCGTGCCCCACGCCCACAGCAGTCCCGACCAGCCGAACGCCTGGCTGAGCAGGTACATCCAGTACGTACGCGGGTCGTCCATGAACGGCATGACCGCGACCGTCGCCGACTCGCCCGACTCCATGCGCACCCAGAAGAACACGAACACGGCCGCCGTGAGCACGACCGCCGCACTCGCGTCGACCAGCGCGGCCCGCAGGTCGGCCCGCAGGGTGACGCGGTCCGCGGGGGGCCGCCGGTCGGGGGTGGGCGGCGTGGTCGTCCCGTCGGCCTCGGGCGTGGTCTTTGGCGGCATCCTGTGGGCTCCCCCGGCGCGGGCCACCGTCGAACGGTGCGCAGGTGTCGTGGAGGAACAAGTGTGGCCGCTGTGCAGCGGATCGCCGAGGCGACATCCGGCCAGAGCGGTCACCGTGGCTTCGAAGGGCGCGTTGGCGGCCGTTGCGCGGCTCGGCAGTGCGTGGTATGCGGAGTGGTGCGCGACCGACGGCGCCGGGGTGCGCGGGCCGCGGACCGCACTCCCCCGTCCTCAGCGGCGGTGGACGCTCACGGCATAGCCGCCGCTCTCGTAGGGGGCGGCGTCCCAGGTGGCGAAGCGGTCGACGAGGGTGAGGCCGGCCGCGGCGCAGTGGTCGTCGTACTCGGGCAGCGTGATGCCGGGCGGCACGGGCAGGTGGGCCTCGTCCAGGCCGAAGCCGGCGACCAGCAGACCGCCCGGACGCAGGGCCGCGGCCAGGCGCTGGACCACCGTGGCCTCGGTGCCGGCGGCGAGCAGCGGGAAGATGTTGCCCGCGGCGACCACGAGGTCGAAGTCCGCAGCGATGCCGAGCAGGTCCGGCTCGAACCCGGCCAGATCGGCCTGGAACCAGGGCAGTCCCGGCGCCTGCTGCTGCGCCACTGCCAGCATCGACGCGTCGAGGTCCACCCCGACGCAGTCGTACCCGAGCTCCGCGAGCCGGATCATGACCCGTCCGGTACCGCACCCGGCGTCCAGCACCCGCGCTCCGGCGGGCACGAGCGCCGCGCAGAACCGCGCCTCACCGTGCACGTCCTTCCCGCTGCGGGCCAGGGCCGCGAACCGTGCGGCGTAGTCCTCTCCGGAGGTCTCCCCGGTCAATTCCCTCCAACGGCTCATGCGGGCCACCATAGACCGCCCGTGTGCCGCTCGGGGAAGCGGCCGGGCCCGCGGCGCCGGAGACCGTCGCATGGAAGGGCTCGGACGGGGCAACCGGTCTGCCTGGGCCGGGGAGGATGCCATGACGATGACGGAGCAGCCGGTCGAGCCGGCGGAAGAGAACACCGCCTGCTGTGCGCACCACGGCGGCCGTGGTCCGAAGTCCGCTGCCGAGGCGCCGGAAACCGCACGTGAACGGGTCAACCGCCGCTGGAACGAGATCCTGCAGGAGACCCGGGTCACCCAGACGGGCGTGCAGATCCTCTTCGGATTCCTGCTCAGTGTGGCCTTCACCCCGCTGTTCCGGGAGTTGGAGACGTTCGACCGCGTCGTCTACGTCATCACCGTGGTGCTCGGCGCGGCGGCCACGGGATCGCTCATAGCCCCCGTCTCCATCCACCGCTTCCTGTCCGGTCAGCGCATGAAGGACGAGGTGGTGGAGGCCGCCGGCCGTTTGATGATGTGCGGCATGGTCCTGCTCGCGCTGACCATCGGCTGCACGCTCCTGCTGATCCTCCGCGTCGTGGTTCCCGGCGTCCTCGCCGAGGTACTCGCCGGCGGGGTCATGCTGTGGTTCGGTCTCTGCTGGTACGTGCTGCCGTTGCGCCTCCGGCGCCGCGCCGCTCGCCGTTCCGGAGCCGACGCCGGGTAGCCCGCCCGAGGAGGAGCGGATGAGGAGGAGCGGATGAACCGGATGCCCGGCGGGGCCGCACGGCGCCCGCGGCTGCGCTTCGACGGCTGGATCGCCGGTACGGGCACCTCCTCGGGCACCCGGATCGTGCTCGGGCACTGGCGGCGTTCACCGTTCGGGGCGTTCAGCGACGTGATGCTGGAACGGGCCGACGGGGAGCGGCTGCTGCTGGCCCCCACACGGGAGACGGCCGACTTCATCAGCGGCACCTACGTCTTCGACACGGTGCGTGTGGTTCCGGTCGACGTGCGGGTCGCGGACGGCACCTGGACCGTTGCCGCGGGGCCGCTCGACCTGCGCTTCACCACCGGCCGGAGAAGGCTTTTGGGCCTCGTCCTGCGGGCCGTTCCCGGTGTGCTCGCCCGCCGTCCGGCGTGGAGCGCGCTGACGGACCGGCCCGCCCGCCTGTTGTTCCCCGGTGTGCGGACCCGGGGCAGCGCCGGTGGAGGGCGCCGCGAGTGGTACGGCGCCCGGGACCTGCTGCCGATCCGTACGGTGTCGGCCGCCTTCGGGAGCACCGACCTCGGGGCGATGGCACCGGTCGAACCGCCCGTGCGCTTCGGGTTCGGTTCGACGCCGTCGGCCCCCGCCCTCACCCGGGTCACGACGACGGTGGCCCTCGCTCCGGGGTGAGGCGCCCGGCACGGACGGCGTGGTGTCCGGGCGCACCGTCGGGCGGAGCGGCTGTCAGCCGGCGTACCCGCTGGCCAGGCCCGCTCCGCTCCCGCTCCACTCGCCGTTCGTCTCCCGGCCGGCCCGGCGCAGACGCACCTCGACGTGTCCCTCGACGATCCGGGTGTCGAAGGCGGGCTGCGGTGCGGTGGCCGGACCATGGACGTTCCAGCCGTCCGAGAGGCGGAAGACGCTGCCGTGCCACGGGCACCGGACACATCCGTCGGCGACCGTGCCCTCGGACAGCGGACCGGCGAGGTGGCTGCACCGCTCGGCCAGTGCGTGGATCACCTCGCCGGATTCCCGGACCACCAGGACCGGCACGTCGTCCACGACGCGCCGCACGGGCTGCCCGGCCGGGAACTCGGCCACGGCGCCGATCCGGTGCCAGCCCGCCCGGACGACGTGCGGAACCTCTTCCGCGTGGTTGGCCCCGGACGCCTGGCGGTAGGCCAGGTGGCCGCCCAGCATGCCGCCGAGCCCCACCGCCGTCAGCCCCAGGAAGCCGTAGGCCCGGCCGGCGCCCGTACGCCCCTGGAGGCGGCAGGTGAGCGAGGTCGCGTACAGGCCCACGGCCGCCCAGTTCGCCATGGCGTGCACCAGCCCCACCCGTGCCTGCTCGCGGTGCAGTTCCGCCCAGTCGACGGTGCCCGCCAGCGCGGCGGGCGCGGCCGTGGCCAGGCCGACACCGACGAGCAGTCCCGCCTCGCGGGAGCGGCCGGGCAGGGTGTCCAGTACCGCCGCGGACAGCCAGCTCCCGACCGGCACCTGCACCATCAGCGGATGGAGCGGGTGCCCCAGCCACCTGCCGTGCAGCACGTCCCGCCCGCGCCCCAACGGCAGGGAGCGGACCGCCGAGCGAAGGGTGCCGATCGCCGGATCCGCCCAGGGCGCCCGTTCCAGACGCTCCAGGAGCCGCAGAACCCGGTTCTGCCCCGTCCGGCGGTGGCGTGGCGTTGTAGTCATGGGTGCCGAGTCCCCACCCGCGCACCGGGCAAACGTGGGCAGCTCCCGGCGCCCGAGATCGCCTCCGGCCGTTTCCCGGCCGGATCGGTGACGAAGCCTCAAGAGACGGTGGATTCCGGGCAGATGAATCCTCCCGGTACGACGAGGCAGACGTGACCGGGTGGTCCGGGCGGGGCGTGCCGTCCCTACACTCACGATCATGACCTCTGAAACCACCCTCGCCGGGGCACCGTCCGGTGACACCGCCGAACCCGCCCTCTTCGCGACCATGTCCACCATGCGGGCCATGCGGCGCCTGCGGCCCGACCCGGTGCCCGACGAGCTCCTGGACCGGCTGATACAGGCGGCCGTGTGGGGCCCCAGCGGCGGCAACATGCAGCGCTACGAGTACGTCGTCGTCACCGACCCCGCGGTCATGGCCGACCTCGCCCCGCTGTGGAAGCGGTGCGTGGACGCCTACCTGGCCACGACCGGCAAGTACGCCCCCGCCGGCATGGACGAGGCCGCGTACGGACGCATGGTCGCCGCCATCGAGTACCAGCGCGACCACTTCGCCGAGACCCCGGCACTGATCATCCCCTGCTACCGGTTCCCGGAGCCGAGGATCGAGGAGGAGGGCATGCGGCGCTACGCCGAGGAGCTCGGCGCCGAGGGGACGGCCCGGATGGGGCGGATCCAGGAGCGTTTCGCCGCCCTCGCGGAGGGCTCCTGCGTCTACCCGGGCGTGCAGAACCTGCTGCTCGCCGCGCGGGGCCTGGGCCTGGCCGCCAACATCACCATCTGGCACCTGATGCTGGAGGACGAGTGGAAGGCGGCCCTGGGCATTCCCGACGACATGAACACCTTCGCGGCCGTCCCGGTGGGGTGGCCGCGCGGCAGGTTCGGTCCGGTGAGCCGCCGGCCGGTCGAAGAGGTCGTGCACCGCAACCACTGGTAGGCCTCGGACGCCGGGACCTCACCGGGCCTCACCGGCCCGGTGGCCCAGGACGCCCGCGCACCGTCCGCTCCGGCCCCCCGGGGCGGACGGTGCCGCGGCGTCGCCGCTCGCCCGCGGTCCCGTCCACCCTGACGGCCGCATCCAGGTTTGCCCCGCCCGCCGTCAGGTGACACAGGCGCGTGTACGCGAGCCGACGAAGGAGCGCACCGTGAGGCGTCACCTGGGCACACTCCGGCACGGATGGGAGTGGCTGGGCGCCCACCTCCTGATGCGGCGCGGCCGTGATCTGGAGCTGATGCACCGGGCCCTCGGGTTCGCCACGCTGGCGCTGGTCACGCTGGCGCCCCTGCTCATCGTGGTCGCCGCCGCCGATCCGCTCGCGCGGGGCGGCTTCGCGGCCTGGCTCGCGGACGGCATGGGTCTGTCCGGCCGGTCCGCACACCTGCTCGCGGAGATCATCAGCCCGCCGCGCGAGGTGATCGGCACCACCAGCGTGTGGGGCGGGCTGGCACTCGCCGTGTTCGGTGTCCCGCTGGGCGGGAGCATCCAGAACGGCTACGAGCGGATCTGGACCCTGCCTCCCGGGCCGTGGCACCGGATCTGGCGGCAGGCCACCTGGCTGTGCGTCCTGACCGCGTTCCTCTACCAGGAGGTGCTGACCCGCCACTCCTTGCACGGGCCTGAGCGGATCGTCCTCTCGCTGGTGACCGGCGTCCTGTTCTTCTGGTGGGGGCAGCGCTTCCTGCTGGGCGGCCAGGTCCGCTGGTGGCACCTGCTGCCGGGGGCGATCGCCACCATGACGGGCCTGATCGGTCTGCGGGGCTTCTCCTACTTCGTCTTCACACCGCTGATCGTCGACAACGCGATCAGCTACGGCACGGTCGGTGTGGTCCTCATCGTCGAGTCGTGGCTCATCGGCGTGGGATTCGTGATCTTCGGCGGCGCCCTGTTCGGCCGCTGGCTCCTCGACCACCACGGGCACCGGTTCACCGACGACCTGCCGGTGGCGGCCGGGACGGAACCGGCCGGTGACGACTGACGCGCACGGTACGTCGTACGGGGCGTCCCCGGGCGGCGCGGCGGCGCCTCCTCCCGGCCGTTCCGGCGGATCACACGGGGGACGTGCCGGCGAGTGCGGTCACCCGTTCCAGTACGTCCCCCCGGAAGAGCTCCCGCCCGCGGGCGGTCCGGCGATCCCGGTGGGCGCCGTCCGCCGACAACCGCCGCAGGGCGTGCAGCAAGGCGCCGGCGTCGGGAGCGAGCTCCGAGACGCCGAGCGCCGCCATCCGCCGCACCCCCTCCCTCCCGTGCCCGGGCAGCGGGCGGTAGCCCACCACGGGCACCCCGGAGGCGAGGGCCTGTACGGCGGTCTGGCCGGCGGCGTTGTCGACCAGGACGCGGACCGCACGCAGCAGGCCGGGCATGTCGGTGACCCAGTCCGGTACGAGAGTGCCCGGAACCCCGGCCAGGCGGGCCCGCAGGCGTTCGTTCCGGCCGCACAGCACGACCGGGAGGAAACCGGCGGCGGTGAGCAGCCGGGCCGTCCCGTCCAGCGCCGAAGCCGCGCCCCAGGCTCCGGCGGACAGCACGACGGGCGGGCGTCCGGGGGCGTACCGCTCGAAGCACAGTCGCCATGTCCCGGCCCCGGCGGCCGACGCGAGGAAGCCGGGCGCCACCACCGGTCCCACCGTCTCGGCGGGCACCCCGGTGCTCCGGCCCACCTCCCGCGCGGCCTCGTCGGTGAGGCAGAGGTACAGGTCGTTGCCGGGGTGCAGCCACTGCCGGTGGACGGCGAAATCGGTCACGAAGACGGCGCTCGGGGGCCGCAGGCGCCCCTGGGCCCTGAGGTGACCGGTCAGCTGTGCGGCCAGGTGGAAGACCGGGACCACCACGTCGGCGCCCGTCCGCTCCACGAGGTCCGTCAGACGGCCGCCCGCCAGCCGGGCGAGGGGGACGCCACTGGGGCGGCGGCTCGGCCCGGGGCGGAACAGCGCGCGGTACAGGCCCTCGTACGCCCAGGGGAAGTGCCGTACCGACGACCGGTAGAAGAGGCGCACCGCGGCACCCAGGCCGTGCGGGAGCAACCGCAGCAGGTCCACGACCTGCGCGTCATGGCCCTGCTCCCGGGCACGGCGGGCGAGTTCGCCGGCCACCGTGTCGTGGCCGGCTCCCATGCCCGCGCTGACGATCAGCAGTCGCTGCCCGCCGTCCGCCGACACGCACCGGCGGGACACCCGGGCCACCGAGGACGGTGAGGACGGTGAGTGCACGGGGTGCCGGGTCTCCTTGCGCCGGGCCGGTGAAACATGCTTCCCCGCGTTTCGGCGGCCGGGCCCGGGATACTTCTCGGGGTGTCCCCGCCGAACGCCGGGAGCGGTCGCAGGCGGCGGTTTCTCGGGCGTTTTCCCTCGCAGCCAAGGTGCAGCCCATGTCTCACGCTTCTCGTGCCGGCACAGCCGACGTGTTGTTCTCCCGGACGTCCGTCGCCCCGGCCGACGCGGTGTCGGGGGTCCCGGCCGGCGGAGCCGGGCGTCCGGGTGCGGCGCTGGTGACCGGCGCCTCCTCGGGCATCGGCGCCGCCGTGGCCCGGACGCTCTCCGCGAAGGGGTGGCGTCTCGTCCTCAACGGGCGGGACGCGGCACGCCTCCACCGGGTCGCGGAACGGGCCCCGGCCTCGGTCTTCCCGGCGGATCTGGCCCGGCCCGGCGCCGAACGGCAGCTGACCCGGTTCGCCCTGGAGCACACCGGTCGAGTGGATCTTCTGGTGGCCGGCGCCGGTATCGGGTGGGCCGGGGACTTCCGCGCCATGCCCCCGTCCGCCCTCGAGGAGGTCGTCGAGGTGGACCTCCTGGCCACGTTGCGCCTGGTCCGTGAGCTGGTGCCGCACATGGTGGAGGCGGGCTCCGGGCGTGTGGTGCTGATCGGGTCCGTCGCGGGGATGGTGGGCGTGCGGGGGGAGGCCGTGTACTCGGCGGCCAAGGCGGCGCTGGCCGTCTTCGCCGAGGCCCTGCGGTACGAACTGCGCGGCAGCGGCGTCGCGGTCAGCTTGGTGGTGCCGGGGGTGGTGGACACCCCGTTCTTCGAGCGGCGCGGCGCCCTCTACCGGCGGTCGTGGCCCAGGCCGGTGCCGCCCGAGCGGGTCGCCGACGCCGTGTGGAGCGCGGTCTCCCGGAGGCGGGACGAGGTCTACGTCCCCGGCTGGCTGCGGCTGCCCGTCCGGGTGCGCGGCGCGGCGCCGGCCCTGTACCGGCGGCTCGCCACCGCGTTCGGCTGAACGGCGGCACGGCGTGCTGGTCGTCATCCTGGCCCTGCTGGCGGCGCTGTCCAACGCCTCGTCCTCGGTGCTGCAGCGGCGGGCCGCGGCGGAGGAACCGGAGGGCGGCTCGGGGCTGCGCCAGGCCGCCCGCTGGCTCGGGCGTGTGCTGCTGCGGCCCCACTGGGTGGCGGGCGCCGGGCTGCTCGCGCTGTCCACCGTTCTGCAGGCGGCGGCTCTGGGCATGGGCAGCCTCGCACTGGTCCAGCCGCTCATGGCCACCGAGCTGCTGTTCACCCTGGTCGTCGGCAGCATGGTCTTCCACCGTCGTCCGGACCGCGGTATCTGGCTGGCGTTCGCCGCCCTGGCCCTCGGGCTGGCGATGTTCCTGACCTCGGCCGATCCGATCGTCGGCCGGTCCACGGCCTCCGCGGGGCTGTGGACGATGGCCGCGGGGGCGGCGCTGGGTGCCGTGACGGCGCTGGTGGTGACGGCCCGTGCGGTGCGGGGCGCACCGCGCGCGGCGCTGCTGGGGCTGGCGTCCGCGATCTCGTTCGCCCTGACCGCGGCACTGCTCAAGGAGATGACCGGCAGGTTCCCGGACGGGCTGGGCGCCCTGCTGGCGTCGTGGCCCCCGTACGCCACCGCCGTCGCCGGAGCCGTCGCCTTTCTGCTGCTCCAGAGCGCGTTCCGGGCCGGGACGCTGGCGGCGTCCCAGCCCGCCCTGACCCTTGGTGACGCGCTGACGAGCGTGGTGCTGGGGTGGGCGCTGTTCGGGGAGCAGATCACGCTCGGTGTGCGGGTGGTGCCCGCGGTGGTCGGCGTGCTGCTCATGGGGGTGGGCGCCGCCGGGCTGGCCCGCGCCCCGCTGGTCTCCGGCAGCTGGGACACCGCGGCGCGGCGCCCGGGTGCCGACCCGGTCCGGCCGGTGCCGTAGGAGTCCCGAGCCCCCGAAACACACGGCGAGGAGGCCCAGCCGATGTCCATGTTTCCCGGTCGTTCCCCCGGTCGTTCCCCCGGCCGCTCTCCCGCCCGGCGTGCGGCGGCCGTGCTGGCTCCGCCCGCCGCCGTCGCCGCGGCGCACATCGCCCCGGCGGCCACCTGGCTGCCCGTGGTGCGTCGTCGTCTCCCCCGTCTCGCCGGTGCCGGGCACTCCGGCCACATCGCGCTGACCTTCGACGACGGGCCCGATCCCGAGTCCACCCCGTGCTTCCTCGACGCGCTGGAGGAGATCGGGGTCCGGGCGACCTTCTTCGTCCTGGGCGACGGCGTCGTACGGCACCCCTCCGTGGTGCGTGAGACCGTCCGCCGCGGGCACGAACTGGCCGTGCACGGCTGGAACCACGACCGTCCCTGGCGGCCGGCCCCGGCGGACGACGTGCGTGCCCTGCTGCGGGCGGTCGGCGCGATCCGGGATCTGACGGGCCGGTGCCCCCGCTGGTACCGCCCGCCCTACGGCATCCTCACCTCCGGACGCTGGGCCGCCGCCCGTACGGCGGGCCTGCGGCCGGTGCTGTGGACCGCCTGGGGCAGGGACTGGACGGCTGGGGCCACCCCGGCGTCGGTGCGCTCGGCCGTCGCGGCCGGTCTGCGCGGCGGCGGCACCGTCCTCCTGCACGACACGGACAGGATGGCGGCCCCCGCCTGCTGGCGGGCCGCGCTCGGCGCCCTGCCCGGCATCGTGGACGGCTGCCGCGCTGCGGGCCTGGTGGTCGGCCCGCTCGCCGAACACGGGGTGCCCCCGCCGCGACGGGCGCGGGCGCGCCGTTGCGGCCATGATCGGCCACAAGGGGAGGACCACGACGAGCACAGGGAGGAACCATGATGGACACGGACGGACGGCAAGGACGGCAAGGACGGCAGGAAACAGAACGGTTGCACTGTCTGGTCACCGGGGCCTCCGGGTACATCGGCGGGCGTCTGGTACCCGAACTGCTGAAGGCCGGCCATCGCGTCCGTTGCCTGGCCCGTTCCCCGGACAAGCTCCGCGACCATCCCTGGGCGGGGGAGGTCGAGACGGTGCGGGGCGACGTCACGGACGCGGACTCGGTCGCCGCGGCCATGCACGGGATCGACGTCGCGTACTACCTGGTGCACGCCCTCGCGGGCGGTTCCGGCTTCGAGGAGACCGACCGTCGTGCGGCCCGTGTCTTCGCCGAGCAGGCGCACGCCGCCGGCGTGCGCCGGATCGTCTACCTGGGCGGGCTCACCCCGCCGGACGTGCCCGAGGGGTCGCTCTCCCCGCACCTGCGGTCCCGGGCCGAGGTCGGGCGCATCTTCCTCGACGCCCCGGTGCCCGCCACCGTGCTGCAGGCGGCGGTCGTCATCGGCTCCGGGTCGGCCTCCTTCGAGATGCTGCGCTATCTGACCGAGCGGCTGCCGGTCATGGTGACCCCCCGTTGGGTGAACACCAGGACTCAGCCCATCGGGGTACGGGACGTCCTGCGCTACCTCGTCGGCTCGGCCACCATGCCGGCCGACGTCGACCGGGCGTTCGACATCGGCGGACCGGACGTCCTCACGTACCAGGACATGATGCGCCGGTACGCCACCGTCGGCGGGCTGCGGCGGCGGCTCATCGTGCCGGTGCCGGTCCTCACCCCGAGGCTGTCCAGTCTGTGGATCGGCCTGGTCACCCCGGTGCCCGCCGCCATCGCCCGGCCGCTGACGGAGTCGCTGCGGCACGAGGTGGTCTGCCGGGAGCACGACATCGCCCGGTACGTGCCCGACGCCCCGGGCCGGCCGCTGCCGTTCGACGAGGCGCTGGCGCTGGCCCTGCGGCGGGTGCGGGAGGCGCAGGTGGCCACCCGCTGGTCGTCGGCGGCCGTGCCGGGGGCCCCGAGCGATCCGCTGCCCACCGACCCGGACTGGGCCGGCGGCAGCCTCTACCAGGACGAACGGCAGCTGCCGGTCGACGCGTCGCGCGAGGCGCTGTGGAAGGTGATCGAGGGCATCGGCGGCGACAACGGCTGGTACTCCTTCCCGCTCGCCTGGGCGGTCAGGGGCTGGCTGGACCGGTTCGTCGGCGGGGTCGGGCTGCGGCGCGGACGGCGTGACGCCGAGCACCTGCGGGCCGGGGACTCCCTGGACTTCTGGCGGGTGGAGGAGATCGAGCCCGGACGGCTGCTGCGGCTGCGGGCGGAGATGCGGCTGCCGGGCCTGGCGTGGCTGGAGATGTACGCCGAGACGGACGTCGAGGGCCGCACCCGCTACCGGCAGCGCGCACTGTTCCACCCACGTGGTCTGCCGGGCCACGCCTACTGGTGGTCCGTGGCCCCCTTCCACGCCGCCGTTTTCGGCGGAATGGCCCGTAACATCACCCAGGCAGCGGTCAAGGGCATGCGCACGCGCGGGGCTGGGCCCTCGCCGGTCTCGCCGACCGCGTCCGGCACTCCGCCGCGGGGCGCAGCATCCGGGAACGGCACCCACAGCACCGCCTCACGACACCAGGAGTGACGCCATGACCGTCGCGGTCGTCCTGTTCACCTCGGACCTGCGTCTGCACGACCACCCCCCGCTGCGCGCCGCCCTCGCGGCGGCGGACGAGGTGGTGCCGCTGTTCGTGCGCGACCCGGGGGTCCACGCGGCCGGCTTCGACGCACCCAACCGCAGCGCCTTCCTCGCCGACTGCCTGGCCGACCTGGACGCCTCACTGCGCCGGCGCGGCGGCCGGCTGGTGGTGCGTACGGGGCCGGTGGCGCGGGAGGTCCGCGCGCTCGCCGTGGAGTGCCGGGCCTCCGAGGTGCACATGGCCGCGGGGGTCACCGGATACGCCCAGCGCCGGGAGGAGCGGCTGCGCGAGGAACTCGGCGACCACGGTGTGGCGCTGCGCGTGCACGACGGCGTGCTCACCGCCGTGGCGGCGGGAGCGGTGACTCCGGCCGGATCCGACCACTACGCCGTGTTCACGCCCTACTTCCGCCGCTGGTCGCAGGAGCAGCTGCGGGACACCTGTCCGGCGCCGCGCGCCGTGCGCGTCCCGGATGCGGTGCGCGGTGAGCCGCTGCCCTCCCGCGACGGGCTGTCCGGCCTCTCCCCCGGGCTGCCGTCCGGCGGGGAGGGCCGGGGGCGCGAGCGGTTCTCCCGGTGGGTCCGCGAGAACCTGTCCGGGTACGAGGACCACCACGACGACCTGGCGGGCGACGCGACCTCGCGGTTGTCGCCGTACCTGCACTTCGGGGCCCTCTCGCCGGTGGAGCTCGTCCGGCGGGCCCGCGCGCACGGCGGGTCCGGGGCGGACGCGTTCGTGCGCCAGTTGTGCTGGCGCGACTTCCACCACCAGGTGCTGGCGGTGCGACCGGCGGCCTCCACCCTGGACTACCGCACCCGGCACGACCGGTGGCGCACCGAGGAGGAGGCGGCCGAGGACATCGCCGCGTGGCGGGAGGGCCGTACCGGGTACCCGGTCGTCGACGCGGCGATGCGCCAACTGCGCCACGAGGGCTGGATGCACAACCGGGCGCGCCTGCTGGCAGCCCATTTCCTGGCCAAGACCCTGTATGTGGACTGGCGGATCGGCGCCCGGCACTTCCTCGACCTGCTCGTGGACGGCGACATCGTCAACAACCAGCTCAACTGGCAGTGGGCCGCCGGAACCGGCACCGACACCCGCCCCCACCGCGTGCTCAACCCGGTCGCGCAGGGCAGACGCCTCGACCCGCGGGGGGCGTACGTGCACCGCTGGGTGCCGGAACTGCGGGACGTGGCGGGCGGGCGCGTCCACGAACCGTGGCGGCTGCCCGAGCGGGAGCGCGCACGCCTGGACTACCCCGGGCCGCTGATCGACCTCGCGGACGGCCTGGCGCGGTTCAAGCACGCACGCGGCCGGGACTGAGGGCACGACCGCCCCGCGGCCCCGCGGTCCCGGGGCCGCGGCCGGCGGTGCTCAGCAGATCCGCGGCAGCTGCTCGCCGAGGGGCAGGTCCACCACCCTGGTGCCGCCCAGCGCGGTGCGGGCGACGACCATGCCGGGGTGCGCGTCGGTCACCTCGCCGATCACCGCGGCCTCGGCGCCCAGCGGATGGGCGCGCATGGCGGCCAGGACCGCGTCCGCGTGGGCGGGCGGCACGAACGCCACGAGCTTCCCCTCGTTGGCCACGTACATCGGGTCCAGCCCCAGGACCGCGCACGCGTTGGTCACCGCGTCGGGGACGGGAACGGCGCGTTCCCGCACCACGATCCCGGTGCGGGAGGCGGCGGCGATCTCGTTGAGGGAGGCGGCCAGTCCGCCGCGGGTGGGGTCCCGCAGGGCGTGCAGGTCGGGCGTGACGGCGAGCATCGCCTCGACGAGGCCGCCGAGCGGGGCGCAGTCGCTCAGGATCTCCACCCCGAACTCCAGCCCCTCGCGCACGCTCATGATCGCCACCCCGTGGACGCCGATCGCCCCGCTGACGAGGACGACGTCCCCCGGGACCACCCGCTCCGGCCGCAGGTCCACGCCCGAGGGGATCAGCCCGATGCCGGAGGTGTTGATGTAGACGCCGTCACCGTGGCCGGCCTCGACGACCTTGGTGTCGCCGGTGACGACCTCCACCCCCGCGGCCCGGGCGGCGGCGCCCATCGCCGCGGCGACCCGTCCGACGACGTCCGTGCCGGTGCCCTCCTCCAGGATGAAGCCGCAGGACAGGTAGGCCGGGCGGGCCCCGCTCATGGCGAGGTCGTTGACGGTGCCGTTGACCGCGAGGTCCCCGATGCTGCCGCCGGGGAAGAACAGCGGGCGCACCACGAAGGAGTCGGTGGAGAAGGCCAGCCTGGCCCCGCCGAGTTCCAGGGCGGCGGAATCGGTCAGCGCCGCCGGTGCCAGGCCGCCGAAGGCGGGTGTGAAGAGCTGCTCGACGAGTTCGGCGGAGAGCGCTCCGCCGCCGCCGTGGCCCATGACGATCCGCGGCTGGTCGCGCAGCGGTGCGGGGCAGGTCCAGTTGAGCATGTCCGGGCGGGTCTGCTCGACCTGCCGGACGGCGTCGGGGACGGTGCCGGTGGTGTCAGACAACGGGGCTGCCCTCCAGGGACGCGGCCGGCCTCGCCGGGGTGTCCAGCTCGAGCCGCCGGTAGAGGTAGTACGCGGCGCAGGCGCCCTCGCTGGAGACCATGGTGGCACCGAGCGGGGAGCGCGGGGTGCAGGTGGTTCCGAACGCCTCGCACTCGTGCGGTTTGATCAGCCCCTGCAGCACCTCGCCGCTGCGGCAGGCCGCCGGTTCGCGGGTGGTGATGCCGTCGACGGCGAAGCGGTGCTCGGCGTCGTAGTCGCGGTAGCGCGGGGAGAGCCGCCAGCCGCTGTCGGGGATGACGCCGATGCCGCGCCAGGCGCGGTCGGTGACCTCGAAGACGTCGTCGAGCATGGCCCGGGCCGCCGGGTTGCCCTCCGGGCGCACGGCGCGCGGGTAGGCGTTGTCGACGGTGTGCTCGCCGCGTTCCAGCTGGCGGACGGTGCGACGGACGCCTTCCAGGATGTCGAGCGGTTCGAAGCCGGTGACGACGATGGGCACGCGGAAGCGCTCGGCGAGTCCCGGGTACTCGTCCATCCCCATGACGCTGCACACGTGGCCGGCGGCGAGGAACGCCTGCACCCGGCAGTCCGGCGACTGCATGATCGCCTCGATCGCCGGCGGCACCCGTACGTGCGAGACCAGCAGGCTGAAGTTGCGGATGCCGAGCTTGCGCGCCTGGTACACCGTCATCGCGTTGGGCGGAGCGGTCGTCTCGAAGCCGATGCCGAAGAAGACGACCTGCCGGTCCGGGTTCTGCTGGGCGATGCGCAGCGCGTCGAGCGGGGAGTAGACGACCCTGACGTCACCTCCGGTGCCGCGCACCTGGAACAGGTCGCGTCCGGTGCCGGGCACGCGGAGCATGTCGCCGAAGGAGCAGAAGACGACATCGGGTCGGGAGGCGATCTCCAGTGCCTTGTCGATCACCTCCAGCGGGGTGACGCAGACGGGGCAGCCGGGGCCGTGGATCAGCTCGACCTCCTCGGGGAGGAGCTGGTCGATGCCGTGCCGGATGATGGTGTGGGTCTGGCCGCCGCAGACCTCCATCAGCGCCCACGGGCGGGTGACGGTGGCCCGGATGTCGTCCAGCAGCCGTTCGGCGAGGGCGGGGTCCTGGAACTCCTCGATGTACTTCACTGCTGTGCCTCCGGGGCGGTGGTGTGGTGCGGGGGCTGCTGCGCGGCGCCCTGGGCCGCTGCCTGTTCCCAGGGGTCGCCGAACTCCTCCTGGAGCATGCCGAGGTTCTCGAACAGCTCCAGGGTTCTGCGGGCCGATTCCTCGTCGAGCCGCTGGAGCGCGAACCCGACGTGGACGATGGCGTACTCACCGACCTTCAGGTCCGGCAGGTACTCCAGGCACACGTCCTTGACGACTCCTCCGAAGTCGACCGTGGCCATCCGGGTTCCGTCCCGGTCCTCGACGTCCAGCACTCTGCCGGGTACCGCAAGACACATGCGTTCTCTCCTCACTGTCGCGGGTTCGGGTCCGGCTCCGTCACCCGGTGGCGGCGGCTCCGGTACGGGCGGCCACCATGAGCTGGCCCACGGCGAGCCCTCCGTCGCCCGGTGGGATGCGCCGGTGGCGCAGCACGGTGAAGCCGTCGGCGCGCAGTCGCGTCGCGCACGCCGACGAGAGCAGCACGTTGGCGAACACCCCGCCGGTCAGGGCCACCGTCTCCAGGCCGAGTTCGCCGCGGGCCCGGCGGCACACCTCGTGCACGAGCCCGGCCACGGCGTGGTGGAAGCGTGCCGCGACGAGGGAGCGTCCGACGCCGCTCCGCACGTCGTCGACGACCGCGGCGAGCAGGGGCGCGGGATCCGCGGTGAGGGGGGTGCCGTCCCCGCCGGTGAGCCGGAAGGTGTAGCGGGCGTCGTCCGTGGAGGCGTCGGCCGTGGAGGCGTCGGCCGCGCAGGCGTCGGCCGTCACCGCGGCGGCCTCGAGTTCGACGGCGGCCTGCGCCTCGTACCCCGCGTGGTGGCACACTCCGGCGAGGGAGGAGACGGCGTCGAAGAGGCGGCCCATGCTCGAGGTGGGCGGGCAGTTCAGCCCGCGCGTCAACTGCTGTTCGAGAAGGCGGAGTTCGTCGGGCGGACAGGCGGCCTCGCACGGCAGGTCCCCGTCCCACGGGATGCCCGCGGCGCGCAGATGGGCCAGGGCCATCCGGTACGGGCGCCGGACGGCGGCGTCCCCGCCGGGCAGCGGCACGTAGGCGAGATGCGCGAAGCGGGAGAAGCCGGTGTAGTCCGCCGCCAGGAACTCGCCGCCCCACACGGCCCGGTCGTCCCCGTGACCGGTGCCGTCGAAGGCGACCCCGAGGACGGGGTGACCGCCGTCGAGGCCGTGCTCGGCCATGGCGGACGCGACGTGGGCGTGGTGGTGCTGGACGCGCAGGACGGGCCGCCCGGCGGCGTGCCGTTCGGCCCAGCGGCCGGAGCGGTAGGCGGGGTGGCGGTCGGCGACCAGACGTGCGGGCCGGACCCCGGTGATCTCCTCCAGTTGCCGTTCGGCACGGGCGAAGGCCTGCTGGGTGGCGAGGTCGTCCATGTCCCCGATGTGCGCCGACAGCCAGGCCCTGCGGTCCTCGCCGAGGCAGAAGGCGTTCTTGAGGTCGCCCCCGACGGCGAGCGCCGGGGTCACGGGGAGGGGCAGGGTGATCGGCAGCGGGGCGTGGCCGCGGGAGCGGCGCAGGGTCAGCGGCTCGCCGTCGCAGATCCGCATCACCGAGTCGTCGCACGGCACGTGGATCGGCCGGTCGTGCAGCAGCCAGGCGTCCGCCAGGCCGGACAGTCTCTCCAGTGCCTCCGCGTCGTCGGTGACGATGGGTTCGCCGGCGAGGTTCCCGCTGGTCATGACCAGCAGTCGCGCCTGCGGGGAGCCGTGGTCGTCGCCGGCTTCGAGCAGCAGGTGGTGCACGGGTGTGTACGGGAGCATGACGCCGAGGTCGGGGCTGCCGGGGGCGACCTCCCGGGCGGGCCACGGGCGGCCGGGGTCCTGGGCGCCGGTGCGGCGGCGCCGCATCAGGACGATGGGCCGCTCCTTGGCGGTGAGCAGGTCGCGCTCCGCCGGTCCGGCGTGGACCAGGTGGGCGACGTCGGCGACGTCCCGGGCCATCAGGGCGAACGGTTTGTCCCCGCGGGCCTTGCGACGGCGCAGTTCGGCCACGGCCCGGGGGTCGGTCGCGTCGCAGGCCAGGTGGTAGCCGCCCAGGCCCTTCACCGCGAGGATCGCTCCGGCCGCGAGCAGGTCGCGCGCGGCGCGGATCGGGTCGGCCGGTTCGGGGCCGCCGTCCTTCCCCGGGGCCGTGGTCAGCCGTAGCCGCGGCCCGCAGGCGGGGCAGGCCACGGGCTGCGCGTGGAAGCGGCGGTCGGCCGGGTCGGCGTATTCCCGGGCGCAGTCGGCGCACAGCGGGAAGCCGGCCATGGTGGTGTGCTCGCGGTCGTAGGGGAGGCCGGTGACGATGGTGAACCGCGGCCCGCAGTGCGTGCAGGTGATGAACGGGTGCCGGTGGCGCCGGTCCGCCGGGTCGGCGAGTTCGGCGAGGCAGTCGTCGCAGGTCGCGGTGTCGGGTGAGACGAGCGTGCGGGCGGGGCCGCCGGCGCGGGAGGGGACGATGGCGAACCCGCCGGTGCCGGTGGCGGGCACCTCGGTGGCGTCGACCGATTCGACGAGCGCCAGCGGCGGGGCGTCGGGGGCGATGCGCGCGCAGAACCGGTCCACGGACGAGGGGTCGCCCTCGATCTCGACGACGACGCCGTCCGCGGTGTTGGTCACCTGGCCGGAGAGCCCGAGTTCGGTGGCCAGGGCGTACAGGTACGGCCGGAAGCCGACGCCCTGCACCACGCCCCGCACGACGACCCGGCTGCGCCGCGGGGCCGCCGCGCGGTCGGCCACGGGCTGGGGAGCGGTCACCCCTGCACCCGGGCCATCACCGGGGCGTGGGGCGCGGTGCCCTGTGCCGCCGCGAGCGCCCGGTCGAGCAGCGTGCCCACGCCCGCTCCGGTGCGCACGGAGGTGAGGACCACCTCCACACCGGGGTTGACCTGCTGGACGTTGGCGCGGAAGGCCGCCTCGTCGAATTCGGCGGGGGCGGCCAGGTCGGTCTTGGTGACGATCACGAGCTGCGCGAGGCCGAAGGCCGTCGGGTACTTGAGCGGCTTGTCCTCCCCCTCGGTCACGGAGGCGAGCACGACCCGCAGCGATTCGCCGAGGTCGTACGAGGCCGGGCAGACCAGGTTGCCCACGTTCTCCACGAACAGCAGCCGGGTGTGCTCGGGGAGCCAGTCGTGGAGGTGCCCGGCGAGCATGTCCGCCTCCAGGTGGCACAGCCCGTCGGTGAGGACCTGCTTGACGGGGGCGCCGGAGCGGGCGAGGCGTTCGGCGTCGTTCTCGGTCGCCAGGTCCGCGGTGAGCGCGGCGACGGTGACCTGGCGTTCCCCGGCCAGCAGCAGTTCGCGTTCCAGCAGGGCGGTCTTGCCGCTGCCGGGGCTGGAGAGCAGGTTGACGACCGTGGTGCCGCGGGCGGCCAGCTCGGCGCGGAGCAGCCGGGCGACGGTCGTGTTCTTGGCGAGGACCGCCTGTTGGAGATCGACGACTTTGCACATGGTTCGGCTCACCTCGAAGACGGGTTACCTCGAAGACGGGTTCACGTTGCGTCGGCCGGTCTCGGCATGGCCGGCGCGGACTGCCGTTCGGGGGCGGGCTGTCGTTCCCGGGCGGCCCACCGCACCTCGCTGATGCGCAGTTCGCGGCCGGAGAGCAGTTCGGCCGCGGCCTGTCCGCAGCCGGGGCACAGCAGGCAAGGAGGCATGCCGACCTCCCACGCGTCGTCGCACCCGGTGCAGCGTGCCGTACCGGGGACGGTCCGGGTGGTCAGTTCCGCGCCTTCCAGGACGGTGCCGGCGCAGGCCAGTTCGAAGCAGAAGGCGAGCGCGTCCGGTACGACGCCGGCCAGTTCGCCCACCTCGAGGGCCACGCACGCGACGCCCGTGGCCCCGGCGGGCCGGGCCGCCCGTTCCACCTGGTCGACGACGGCCAGCGCGATGGACATCTCGTGCATCGGTCTCCGTCCTCCGCCCGTGGCTGTCTGTCCGGCGCCCATTACAGACCCACGCCCCCGGGCCGGCCGACCGGCGCGCCGGGATCACACGCCTGCGTGGGCCGTTCGGTTCACATCCTGCGGATCCGCAGGTAGCGCCGGACGTCGGGGAGGACTCCCCTGACGAGGACGGCGAGGGCGGTGGCGGCGGTGGCGGCAGTGACGACGGCGGCTCCGCCGACGAGGGCCTTCTTCACGGGGTGCTCCTTGTTCCTTCTGCGGCGGCGTGTCATACGGCGGCCTCCTGCCGGACGAGGTCGGTCACCATCCGCACCGCCTCCGGTACGGCGGCGGCGACCTGGGGGCTGAGTTCGAGGGTCTCGTCGAGGCAGGCGGGTTCGCAGCCGACGACGAGGGTGCGGCGCGGGGGTGTGGCGCCGGTCCCGGCGCACAGGGTGGCGAGCAGGGCGAGGACCGCGTCGGGCGACATGCGGTGCCCGTCGAGCGGGACGTCCGCCGCAGGCGGGGTGCCGTCGCCGTCCGGTGCCCCGGCGTCGATCAGGTACAGCGTTCCGGGTTCGCCTCCGCGCGCGGTCGCGTCGACGATGACGAGCGTGTCGTAGCCGTCGAGGAGCTGGTAGGCGAGGTGCACGCCACGGATGCCGATGTCGGCCACCTCGACACCGTCCGGCAGGTCCTCCCGGGCGAGCCGGCGCGCGGTCTCGACGCCGAAGCCGTCGTCCCCGAGGAAGATGTTGCCGACCCCGGCGACGAGGGTGCGGGCGCCGTGCGGTGCGGTGGGGGTCACACGTCCTCCAGGGCTTCGACCTCGTCTGGCTGGAAGTAGAGGAACCGGCCCTGTTCGCGGCGGATGTCGGCGCCGGGGTCGTCCTCCACGGTCACGGCGATGTGCACGCCTCCGTCGACGTCGTGCAGGACGGCCTCGACCAGTGCGTTGCGACCGCTCAGGAACAGGTCCTGCGCGTCGGTGTGCCGCAGCCGGGGCCGCAGGACGACGCGGCAGCCCGCGCGTACCTCCCTGCCGTCGACGGTGACGTGGTCGCGGTCGGGGTCGACCGAGGTGTCGCCGCCCGGGTCCCACCAGGGGCTCTCGGGGCGGAACACGCCCTGCGGGCCGTCCCCCGCCGCGTCCGGCGGGCCGGTGACCTCCCGCAGGCTCCGCACCGCTCCGTGCAGCCGTTCGAGGACCTCCGGCGGCATGGTGTCCACCAGTTCGATCACGGCCTCGGCACGGGCGTCCGTTCCTCTGGCCTCGCGTTTCTCCTCGTCGGTGAGGGCGATGGTGCGCAGCGCGAGGATCTCGTCGATCTCGGTGGAGTCGTAGAGCGCGCCGGGGCTCTCGGGGGCGATGGCGGGGTGGTCCTCGAGGATGATCGGCGAGGACAGGACGAGGTCGGCGCGGCCCGGTTCGCCGGCGAGCACGGGCCAGGTGTGCAGGTTCCGGCAGGCCGCGACGGCGCCCTTCGCCCACTCGGGCGGGTCGGTCATGGAGAGGAACGCCCCGGCGTCCAGGTGCAGGAGTACGTGGCTGGCGACCAGTGAGTACGGCAGTGCCGCGTCGCGGTCGCCGGTGTCCCCGGGCAGCCAGGGGCTGGTGTTCTCGACGACCACGCGCAGGCGCTGCGTGCGGTACGGGCCGTCGAGTTCGGCGGTGGAGAGGCGGACGACGCCGTTGATCTCCTCGCGGCGGTGGACCATGCGCCCGACGAGCCGACCGTCGGCGTCCGTGACGGGCGCGGTCTCCTCGGCGGCGGCCCGGGTGAACGGTACGGTCACCCCGTCGCCGGTCAACTCGGCCACCGGCAGGGCGATCTCCACCTTCTCCTCCCGGCCCTCGTCCCAGGGGACCAGGACCCGGTCGTCGAGGTGCAGTTCGCGCACCGTCTCGTACGTCCCGTCGGCGTGTGCCTGCTGGACGGTGCGCCGTCGGGTGTGCAGGAGGCGGACCTCGACGGCGAGGGTGGCTCCGCTCCTCGGTTCCATCAGGCATTCGGTCTGCTGGACGGCGTGTTCCCCGGCCGCCGTGCACCAGGCGGGCGGTACGAGCACGCCGAACTGCCAGCGCAGCCTGTTCTTGGCGGCCGACGCCCGGTACGGGTAGAGCACGTACCCCTCGAAGAGGACGGCGTCCGCGACCTGGCGGGCGACGGCGAGACGGGCCTCGGTGCCGGGGGTGAACGCGGTGGTGGTCATGGTGTCCTCTCCCCCGCCGCGTCGAGCAGCGTCTCGACGGTCGCCTGCCACGACGGCAGCGCGTGGCGCGACCGGTAGGCGAGCAGCGCGTCCATGGCGTCCTGCGGCAACCTGATCCAGCCGCAGCCCGGGAAGTGCTGCTCGATCATCTCCCGCCAGGTCTTCACCGGCAGGCGGAAGGTGGTCTCCCTGTCCCAGGGGACGGGCTCCACGTGGAAGCCGCCGGCTCCGGTGAACGCGGTGCCGGAGAACAGCATCAGCAGCGGCACCTCCCCCTCGGTCAGGGCCCGGAGGTACCGCGACGCCGCGATGTCCGTGTCGTACGTGCAGGGCACAACCAGGTCGGTCTCGATCTCGCCGGTGAATCCGGGGACCATCACCGAGACCTGCGCGAACTGCACGGGGTGGAGGCTGCTGCCCCACCGGGAGCGTTCGCCGAAGAGGTCGCTCAGGGCCGCGGCCTCGGTGTCGTCGTAGCCGCGGCGGGCGGGTTCGATGCGGATCTGGCAGCGCAGCGCGAGCGCGTGGACGCGGGTGGCTCCGGAGGTGGTGATCCGCAGCCGGAACACCAGGGTGGGGCCTGCCGCGTAGGCGTCGGCGCGTACTCCGGTGCAGCTGAAGGTGAACCCCGAGGAGCCCGAAAAATCGATCATGGCCTGCTCCCCTGAAGGGTGCGGGCCCGGTCGCGGACGTGGGTGAAGAAGGCCTCGAGGTCGGCCCGGGCCTCCGCTCCTCCGTCGAAGCCCTGCCAGCGCAGGCGCATCCGGCCCACCAGTTCGTAGCAGAGGTCGATCGGCACCAGGTAGCACTCGGTGCGACCGTCGTGCCGGCGCAGCAGCAGGGCCTCCACGTCGGGTTCGAGCAGTGCGGCGAGGCGGCTCCCGGCGAGGACGGACTGCCAGGAGGTGGGCTCCAGTTCGCTCTCGGTGGCTCCGGCCGGGCTCGGGTAGAGCGCGACCAGCCGGTCGAGGGCGGAGTTGCGGAAGAAGAAGGCGACGCCGACCGGGATGCGCAGCCGGTCCCAGGCGTTGTCGTCGAGCCGGTGGTCGGGGTCGCTCAGGCAGCGGTCGGGGACCGCGCGGAAGCGGCTTTTCGAACCGCCGGAGCGGTCGAGCAACTGCGCGCAGGGACCGCACGCGCAGGCCAGCGCGCGTTGTTCGGTGTCGACGAGGTGTGGGTGGCGTTCCTCGGCGAGGGGCGCTCCGCACAGTTCGCACTGTTCCTCGCGGGGCGGTCGGGGGGCGGTGAAGCGGCTCAGGCCGCGGCGGTCGGCGGTGCGCCGCGGTCCGTGCGCGCTCACGGCGCGGTGGCCGGCGGCCGGTGGCGACCGCCCGTGCCGGGGCTCGGCGGTGCGGTGCCGATCTGGAGCAGCACCGGTTCGCGGGAGGCGTCGGCGGGTTCCAGCTCGACGGTGGTCACCTCGGGGGCGAAGCAGGCGAGCGAGTCGGTGGCCGCCTGCCGGACGCTCTCCTGGGTGCTGGGGCAGCCGCAGCCCGTGTCGGCGGTGGTCCTGAGGCGCAGTACGCCGGCCGCCGGGTCGAAGCCCGCGTTCTCGACGGCGTGCGGGAGGCCGCCGAGGGCGCGGGCGATGCGGGTGTGCACGTCCTCGGGGTGCAGACCGTGCAGCACGAGCAGGCTCGCGACGAGTTCGTCGCCGAGCAGCGGGTCCAGCGGGTCGCCGGGCTTCCCCGCGCCCAGGAGTTCCACGGCGCGGGCGAGCCCTGCGCCGTAGAACTCCATGAGGACCCGCACCAGTTCCTCGGCGGTCCGGCTCGCCTGGGGGTCTCCGGCGCCGGCGAGCCGGTCGAGGATCTCCTCGACCCGCCGGCCGGCCTGCTCCGCGGTGGTGGCGGCGCTCGTCGGGCTCATCCGGCGAGTCCGCTCAGCCCGGTGGGCACGTGCATCGACTTCACGGTCTTCCCCTCGCCCACGTACATGTGGACGCCGCAGGGCAGACAGGGGTCGAAGCTGCGCACGGCGCGCATGATGTCGATGCCCTTGAAGTTCTCGGGCGGGTTCTCCTCGAAGATCGGCGTGTTCTGCACCGCGTCCTCGTAGGGGCCGGGGGTGCCGTAGGTGTCGCGGGTCGAGGCGTTCCACGGGGTCGGCGGATACGGGTGGTAGTTGGCGATCTTGCCGTCCCTGATGACCATGTGGTGCGAGAGGACGCCGCGGACCGCCTCGGTGAACCCGACGCCGATCGCCTCGTCCGGCACCTCGAACTTCTCCCACGTCTGAGTGCGCCCGGCGCGGACCTCTTCGAGGCCCTTCTCGGCGCAGTGCAGGGCGACCGCGGCCGAGTACGCCTGGAAGTACGTGCGGGCCCGGTTGCGTTCCAGCGCGTTGCTCCACTGCGGGATCTTCCACTCGAAGGTGGTCTCCGGCTTGGTCAGTGTGCGCGGCAGGTTGATCACGACGCTGTGGCCGGTGGCCTTGACGTACCCGATGTCGACGAGACCGGACAGCGCGGTGGACCACAGCCGGGCGAGGGGGCCGCCGCCGGTGTCGAGGGCGAGGTGGTCCTTGCCGTCGAACCAGCGCGGGGACATGACCCAGCTGTACTTGCCGTCGAAGTCCCGTTTCTGCGGAGCCGGGATGGTGTGCTGGTTCCACGGGTGCCGCGGGTCGACGGGGTTGCCGAGCGGGTCGTTCGTCACGAACTGCTCCTGGCCCTCCCAGTCCTCGTAGTACGAGCTGCCCAGCAGGATGCGCATGCCGAGGTTGATCTCGGTGAGGTCGCTGGTGACGAGCTTGCCGTCGACGATGATGCCGGGGGTGACGAACATCCGCCGGCCCCAGTCGGTCATGTTGGCGTAGGTGAAGTCGCAGTACTCGGGGTCGTTGAGCGCCCCCCAGCAGCCCAGCAGCACCCGGCGGCGGCCCACTTCCTCGTATCCCGGCAGGGCCTCGTAGAAGAAGTCGAACAGGTCGTCGTGGAGCGGGACGACCCGTTTCATGAACTCCACGTACCGCATGAGGCGGCTCAGGTAGTCGGTGAACAGCTGCACGCTGGCGACGGTGCCGACGCCGCCGGGGTACAGGGTGGAGGGGTGCACGTGGCGGCCCTCCATCAGGCAGAACATCTCCCGGGTGTAGCGGCTGACCTGCAGCGCCTCGCGGTAGAACTCGCCTTCGAGGGGGTTGAGGGAGCGCATGATGTCGGCGATGGTGCGGTACCCGTGGTCGGCCGCGTGCGGGGCCTCGGTGCGCTCGGCGAGTTCGAGGACGCCGGGGTTGGTCTCGCGGACCATCTTCTCGCAGTAGTCGACCCCCACCAGGTTCTCCTGGAAGATGTTGTGGTCGAACATGTACTCGGCGGACTCGCCGAGGTTGATGATCCACTCCCCGAGGTGCGGAGGCTTCACGCCGTACGCCATGTTCTGCGCGTACACCGAGCAGGTGGCGTGGTTGTCACCGCAGATGCCGCAGATCCTGCTGGTGATGAAGTGCGCGTCGCGCGGGTCCTTTCCGCGCATGAAGACGCTGTAGCCGCGGAAGACCGACGAGGTGCTGTAGCACTCCGCGACCCGCTTCTGCTTGAAGTCGATCTTCGTGTGGATGCCGAGACTGCCCACGATCCGGGTGATCGGGTCCCAGGCCATCTCCACCAGGCCGGTTTTGTCACCGGGCGTCGTCGTTGCCATGGTGCGTGCGGTGCCCTTCGTCAGCTGTTCGCGCGGGGGGTGGGTTCGGTGTGCGGTGCTGTCACCGGTCGTGCCGTCACCACGGCGGCCGGTAGCCGGTGGTGATCTTGTCTCCCGTGTGGCGCCACCTCGGCTCCTTGTCCACGGTCCGCGCCGTGATCGTGCGGAGCTTGCGGACGACGGCGCCGTACGCGCCGCTCCCGGTGCTGGAGACCTTGGCGCCGGGGGGCTCGTCCATGAACGGCATGAACTTGTCGGGGAAGCCCGGCATGGTGCACGCGATGCAGATGCCGCCCACGTTCGGGCAGCCGCCGATGCCGTTCATCCAGCCGCGCTTGGTCACGTTGCACTTGACGACGGGTCCCCAGCAGCCGAGTTTCACCGAGCACTTGGGCGAGTCGTAGCTGGTGGCGAACTGCCCCTGCTCGTAGTAGCCGCCCCGGTCGCAGCCCTCGTGCACGGTGGCACCGAACAGCCAGGTCGGCCGGAGCTTGTCGTCGAGCGGGATCATCGGCGCCGAACCGGCGGCCTGGTAGAGCAGGTACGTCAGCGTCTCGGCGAAGTTGTCGGGCTGGATCGGACAGCCGGGCACGCACACGATGGGGATGCCCGCCTTCGACTTCCAGTCCCATCCGAGGTAGTCGGGCACGCCCATCGCGCCGGTGGGATTGCCCGCCATGGCGTGGATTCCCCCGTAGGTGGCGCACGTGCCGATGGCGACGACGGCCAGGGCCTTGGGCGCCAGCCGGTCGATCCATTCGCTGGTGGTGATGGGCTGCCCGGTCTCGGGGTTGTCACCGAAGCCGCACCAGTACCCCTCCTGCTTGATGGCCTCGTTGGGGACCGAGCCCTCGACGACCAGGACGAAGGGGTCGATCTCGCCGCGTTCGCCCTTGAAGAACCATTCGATGAACGTGTCGGCTCCGCCGACCGGACCGCATTCGAAGTCGATCAGCGGCCAGTGCACCGCGATCTTCGGCAGGCCCGGCAGCCCTTGGAGCGCGATCTCCTCGATGCTCGGCTGCATGGCCGCGGTCAGGGCGACGGAATCGCCGTCGCAGCTCAGCCCGGCATTGATCCAGAGGATGTGGATCGGCTTCTCCTCGGAGCCGGACGTGCCCGTCGCGCCGGGCTCCTCGACCGTGGTCGGCGATGCTGCGTTCATGGGGAACGCCTCCTGGAGGGTGCGGCAAGACCCGCGCTCGGATCTTCGTTCTCTGCTAACAGTCGGCCCGTCCGGCGAGGGCCGCATCCGGACCGCCTCCGTCGGTGGCCGCGGGTTCCTTGCGCACGAAGGCCCGGCGCAGAGCGTGGTAGGGGGCCGCCGGGTCGTCGAAGATGCTCCGCATGCGGGCGAGTTCCTGCTCCCGGTGACGGGCGAGGGGTGAGGTGGCCTCCCGATGCTCGGCTTCCGCCTTCTTGGCCGCGAGACGCGTCCGAACGGAGGGAAGAGCCGGAAGATGTGCGGCCGTTCGGGTGACGTCGTCGGTGAAGCCGTCCGGGCCGCAGTGCAGGACCCGGTCGACGAGCCCCATGCCGAGCGCCGCGGAGGCGGTCAGCGGCGCGGCCTCAGTGGTGAGCCGTTCCGCCGTGGCGGCGCCCACCCGGCGGGGCAGGGTGTACGTCCAGTACTCGGAGCCGTACAGGCCCATGAGCCGGTAGTGCGGGTTGAGCACCGAACCGGAGCGGCACCAGACCTCGTCCGCGGCCAGGGCGAGCATGACCCCGCCGGCGGCCGCGTTGCCCCCGATGGCGCTGACGACGAACCGGTCGGTGGTGGTGAGGACGGCCTCGACGAGGTCGTCCATGGCGTTGATGTTGGACCAGGACTCGGCTGCCGGGTCGGCCGCCGCCTCGATGACGTTCAGGTGGATGCCATTGGAGAAGAAGTCCCGGCCGCCGCCCAGTACGAGGACGTCGGTGGGGCGGGCGCAGGCTGCCCGGTAGGCGTCCAGCAGGCGGCGGCAGTGGTCGGTGCCCATGGCGCCGCCCGGGAAGGAGAAGGTCAGGAAGCCGACCTGCCCCTCCTCCCGGTAGCGGATGTCCTGCCAGGTCCGGGTTCCGGGAGGTGGCTGCGGTGCCGGGGGGACTTCGGGCAGGGCGGGCAGGCAGCCGTCGAGGGCGAGGGTTGCGGGCAGTTTGCAGGCCCGGGGACGTCCCGGGCCGGTGCGGGCCCTCAGCTCCGGGATCCAGACCGCACCGTCCGCCGTGGCCCGGCAGATCGCGCCGGTGCGGGTCGCCAGGAGCTCCCCCGGGCGGCCGCGGAGCCGGTCCTCCGCATGGCCGCCGTGCAGGAACCATTCACGGCCGAGAAGTTCGTCGCGCACGCCCGGCTGGGAGCTCGCGGCGCGCAGCTTGCGCAGGACGGTGTCGGTGGAGTCCGTCTCCCAGGAGATGCCCCGGTCCCGCTGCCGTAGCGGCGGCCGGGTCCTGGCACCCGGCAGGCGGGGGAAGTCGTCCTGCGGCCGGGGCACGTACGTGCCGGAGGCGAACCGGTCGACCGCGAGCAGGACGGCTTCCAGCGCCGCGTCGGACACCTCGCCCCGGTACAGGTCGCTCTTCGCCACCTCCGGCACGGTGAAGTTCGTCGTCGCCCACACGGGGCCGGCGTCCATCTCGGCCACGGCCTCCAGCACGGTGACGCCCCACTCTCCGACGCCCTCCTGGACAGCCCAGTCGAGTGAGGACGGCCCGCGGTCCCCCACGGGCCCGGGGTGGACGATCAAGCAGGTCCGCGCCGCCCAGACGTCGGGCGGCACGGCGGCCTTCAGCATGGGGGCCACGACCAGGTCGGGATCGTGCCGGTGCACGGCACGGCGCACGTCCTCGCCGTGCGGTGTGACCTCCACGGCGAGGATGTGGCGGCGTTCCGACAGCTCGGCGTGGACACGCTGCGTCAGGCTGTTGTACGCGCTGGCGACGAGCAGAATACGCATGGCGGCTCTCCCTCGAAGGCTCGGCCACCGTCGTACTGCGGCCGTCCGGGGATCGTCGGTCCCTTGCGCTCTCTCGTGGTGGCATGACCCCCGGGCATCGCTCGCACGGATGACACTTCGGCTCCACCTGGCCGGGAGGCGAACTCGCTGCCAGTGGGGACAATGAAGGTGTTATCGGGCACTCGGCAGGGTGGCCGACACGACAACCGACAGGCAGGTCGGCACATGTCCAGAAAAGAGAAGCCGTCGCAGCCTTCGCACGGCGAGGGCCCGAGTCGCCACAAGGGCACCGAGCAGCACGGCTGGGCCCCCGACGTCGATGAGACGCGCCAGCAGGACAACCCGAGCGCCCGGCGCTCCTTCCACCCGGACGAGCACGCCCCGCCCGCCGGCAAGGGGCGCAGGAAGTCCAAGCAGGAACGTGGATCCGTCCCCGGGGACACGGTCGAGAGCGGCACGAAGAGCGGCGAGGAGTACGGCGACGCCGCGGAGAAAGGGATGCGCGACACCGGGCACCGGGGCCGCTCCCGGCGCCCGAGCGGCACCAGGGACGACTCCGCTTTCACCGGCGTCGACCCGGGCAAGGACAAGGACCAGCGCCGCCCCGGCTGACGCCGGGCGTGTGGTGTGCGCCCCGCGCCGGATCCGCATCACCAGGGGCGGCCGGAAACGGTCACCGGCTGTTCGGGCCGCGTCGTACCGGAACCGGGGTCACCTCCGGGCGACGCGGCGGGCCGCCCGGGCCGTGGGCAGGTAGCGCAGGCGCTCGGGCAGGAGCGGGACCACCGTGCGGACGACGGCGCCCAGGCGGCGCAGTCTCCGTTCGTCCCGTGCCGTCCAGGCCAGGCCCAGGCGGTCACGGACGGCGGGCGGGAGCAGGCCGGTCGTGACGAAGACGTGCAGCCGCGCCAGGGGCGGGCGGAGCACCGGCCAGAGCCGGCGCAGGAGCGCGCCCGCGCCGTCCGGCGGCGGGACCGGCCGCCGCGGGTCGAGCAGTTCCGCCGCGACGGCCGTCCTCTCCAGTTCCTCGCGCACCATCGTGTCGAAGTACGGCCAGAACTCCTCCGGGGTGCGCGGCATGTCGCGCTGCTTGATGCCGAGGACGGCCCCGAGGGCGAGGAGTTCGTCGTAGAGGCGGCGTGCGTCCGGCTCGTCGAACGGGCGGGACAGGTACTGTGCGGCCCTCAGGAAGACGGGGTAGGCGGTGGCGTGCACCCAGGCGTAGTAGGCGGGGGTGAGTGCGTGGTAGGCGCGGCCGCGGGTGTCGGTGCCGCTGATGGTCCTGTGCAGCGCGCGGAGCCTGCGGCCCTCCTCGAGAGCGTGTTCGCCGCCGTAGACCCACAGTTGCAGGGAGTGCAGTGAGCGCTCGGCCCGGCCCCAGGGGTCGGTGCGGAACACGGAGTGGTCGTCGACGCCCGCGCCGACCGCCGGGTGGGCCACCTGGAGCACCAGGGCGGCCGGCAGGGAGAGCAGGATCCGGACGTCACCGGTGATGTCCCAGAGGAGGGAGCCCGGTGCGAACGGGACGGGCTCGGGGCGGGGGCCGGGGCCGGGTGCGGGGGCCTCGCCCCGGCCGGTGCGCGCATGCTCGCCGGCCATGTCACCACGCTCCGTCGGGCCGTCGTGCTCGTCCCCCGCACCCTGTCCGCGGGGCCGTGGACATCGTCCTTCGCCCGGGGGCGATCACCGCCTTCTTCGCGGTGTCCGACACCGCGTCCGAGGTGCACGCCGGGGAGATCACCGCGGACGACGTGTCCTGTCTCCCATCCTCCATCGGCTCCGGCCGCGCCGCCAGGCCGGCCCTGCCGACCGCCGTCGAGGACGGCGCGGAGGAAATCCTTCCCGGTGCCGGCGGGTCCGCCGAGGGCGCGCACCGACGAGTGCGGAGGCCTTCCGGGCGTTTCGCCCGGAGGGCCTCCGCGTTCCCACCACCCCCACGGGGCGCGTGCGCCTCAGCCGACGCCGGCCCGCGCTGCCGCCGCACCGGCGGAGTCCTCGGACTCCGCGGCGAGCCGCTCCATTCCGCTGGTCTCCTTCAGCGGCTTCTCCCTGATGAACAGCACGGCGATCACGGCGAGGGCCGCGACGGGCGTGGCCACGAGGAAGAGTTCCGCGGTGGCGACCCCGTAGGCGCGCTCCACGATCTCCCGCATCGGCCCGGGCAGCGTCGTCATGTCGGGCACTCCGCCCCCGCCGGACTCGTCCGCACCGGCCGGGACGCCCGCTTCCGTCAGGCTCCTGGTCATCTCGCCGGCGACCCGGTTGGCGAGGATCGCCCCGAGCACACTAGTGCCGATGGTGCCGCCCATGCTCCGGAAGAAGGACAACACCGAGGTGGCGGCGCCCAGTTCGGTCGCGGGAACGTCGTTCTGGGCGGCCAGCACCAGGTTCTGCATCAGCATGCCGACGCCGATTCCCATGATCGCCATGTAGGTGCCGAGCAGACCGAAGTGGGTGTCGACGTCGATGGTGGAGAGCAGTCCCAGGCCCGCCGTCATGGTGAGGGAGCCCGCGACCAGGTACACCTTCCACCGGCCGGTCCTGGTGATGATCTGCCCGGCGACGGTCGAGGAGACCAGCAGGCCCAGGATCATCGGCAGGCTCATCAGGCCCGCGATCGTCGGGGACTTGCCCAGGGAGATCTGGAAGTACTGCGAGAGGAAGACGGTGCCACCGAACATGGCCACACCGACGAGGAGGCTCGCGACGGTGGTGAGCGTCACGGTGCGGTTGCGGAAGATGCCCAGGGGGATGACCGGTTCCGGCACGCGCGCCTCGACGACGACCGCGGCGATCAGCAGCACCACTCCCCCGCCGACCAGTGCGGCGGTCTGCCACGAGACCCAGTCGAACTCGGTCCCCGCGAGCGTGACCCAGATGAGCAGGGCGCAGACACCCGCGACGATCAGGAAGGCGCCCAGGAAGTCGATCTTCGCCTCGCGGCGGACGGTGGGCAGCTTCAGGGTGCGCTGCAGCAGCACGATGGCGAGCAGCGCGAACGGCACCCCGATGAAGAAGCACCAGCGCCAGCCGAGCCAGGAGGTGTCCACCAGGACGCCTCCGATGAGCGGTCCGGCCACGGTGCCGACCGCGAAGACGGCACCGAAGATGCCCGCGTACTTGCCGAGCCGGCGCGGCGGGATGATGGCCGCCATCACGACCTGTGCCAGAGCCGTGAGACCGCCCGCGCCGATGCCCTGCACCACGCGGCTGAAGATCAGCAGTCCCACTTCCTGCGAGAAGCCCGCGAGCAGCGAGCCCACGATGAAGAGGGCCAGGGAGAGCTGGAGCAGCAGCTTCTGGTTGAACAGGTCCGACAGCTTGCCCCACAGGGGCACCGTCGCCGTCATCGCCAGCAGTTCGGCGGTGATGACCCAGGTGTAGGAGGACTGGGTGGCCTCCAGGTCGGCGATGATGCGCGGGAGCGCGTTGGCGACCACGGTGCCGGCCAGGATGGCGACGAACATGCCCGCCATCAGCCCCGACATGGCCTGGAGTATCTGCCGGTTGGTCATGGCGGTGGGTGACGCCTCCACGGGCGCCGGTGTTGATTTCACTTCGGTTCTTTTCGGTTCTTTCGCAGCAGTCAGGAGTGTGATGGGAGGGAGGAGCGAGAGGGACGGATCACGCGTGCCGGGGCCGAGGCGCAGCCGTTCCGCGGGAGGCGGAGGGGGTCAGGCCCCTTCGACCGGTCCCGGGAGTCCGGTGGCCACGTGGTCGAACACCGATCGGAAGACCTCCTCGAAGGAGGTCTCGTCCTGTCGCACGCACCAGTGCTCCACGGCCACGCGGACGGCCGTGGTGCCGACGGCGGCCAGCAGCCTCGGATAGAGCCCCAGGGTCCGCCTGCGCAGTTGGCCCTCGGGCGACCCGAGAGGGGGACGGTCCCCCGTGAACAGCGGCGATCCGGCGCCGATGCGCTCCGCGAGCGTCTCGGCCAGCAGGAACTCGTCCTCGACGTGGGCGCCGAGACTCCGCGCCAGCAAGTGCGGCGATCTGCGCAGCACCTCGGAGTGCAGGCGCCACAGCTCGTGCTGTTGTTCCACTTCCCCCAGCTCCGCGGCCAGCGCGTCCCGCAGCACCGC
This sequence comes from Streptomyces sp. NPDC004051, assembly GCF_053604275.1. Classification (NCBI taxonomy): domain Bacteria; kingdom Bacillati; phylum Actinomycetota; class Actinomycetes; order Kitasatosporales; family Streptomycetaceae; genus Streptomyces; species Streptomyces sp. NPDC004051. The sequence goes on from NZ_JBSGHG010000016.1 coordinate 73,352, forward strand.
CAGCGGGGGTGTGCCGGCGGGCGCGGCGAGCACCGCCTGCCGGACCCGCGCGCCCGACTCCGCGCCCACCATCAGGAACGCCTCGTCACGGGAGTCGAAGTAGTTGAAGAACGTGCGGGGCGAGACGCCGACCGCCTCGCTGATCGCGTCGACGGTGACGTTCTCCGCACCGTGCTCGGCCGCCAGCCGCACCGCGGCCGCCACCAGGGCGGCACGGGTCGCCCGCTTCTTGCGCCCCCGAAGTCCGCCGTCCGCCGGGTCTCTGTCACTCACGTCGTGCAGGATACGCAAATATGCAGAGCCTGCAAAAATATGGAACGCCTCGACCGGTCACAACCGGCCACCCCACCGGCGGACGCGGCGGAGCCCGGCCGCCGGTGGGGTGGCCGGGCTCCGCTGTCGGGCCGGGGCGTCAGTCGGTGATGTCGACCTTGCCGCCTGCGGGGTCCGCGGGGGCCGGTACCGTCGGCGTGCCGCGCCGGGCGATCCCCTGGAGGAGTTCGCCGAGGTCGACGCCGGTGGTGGAACTGAGGAGTTCCATGCCCTGCGCGACGTTGTCGGCGACGGTGCGCGGGAGCTGCCCGGCGCCGTCCGTGGAGATGACCGTCAGCTTGTCCACGGCGGCCAGCGGCTCGGCGGCCTTGCCGACCACCTGCGGCAGCACCTCGACCAGCATCTGGAGCACGGCCGCGTCGCCGTAGCGTCCGAAGGCGTCGGCCTTCTTGTGCATGGCCTCGGCCTCCGCCGCACCCTTCGCGGAGATCGCGGCGGCTTCGGCGTCACCCTCGATGCGCACGGCGTCGGCGAGCGCCGCGCGGTGGGCCTTCTCGCCCTCACCGGTGAGCCTGGCCCGCTCGGCGGCCGCCTCGGCCTCCTTGACCGCGGCGATCCGGCGGGCCTCGGCCTCCTGCTCGGCCTGGTAGCGGGCGGCGTCGGCGGGCTTGCGGACCCTGGTGTCGAGTTCACGGTCGGTCAGCGCGGCCTGCCGGGTGGCGACCTTCTCCTGCTCCTGCAGGACCTCCTGCTGCCGGGCGGCCTCGGCGAGCGGGCCGGCGGCGTTGGCGCGGGCGGCGGCCTCGTCCGTCTCGGCCTTGATCTCGGCCTGCTTCAGCGCGAAGGTGCGCTGGGCGATCGCGATCTCCTCCTCCGCCTTGAGGCGGGCCTGCTCGGAGGCGCGCCGGGCGACGGCCTCGGCGATGTCGGCCTCCTGCTTGGCGCGGGCCGCCTCGGGACGGCCGAGATCCTCGAGGTAGGAGCCCTCGGTGGTGATGTCCTGGATCTGGAAGGCGTCCAGCACGAGGCCCTGCCCGGAGAGGCTGGCCTCGGCCTCCTCCGCGACCTGTCCGGCGAAGGCGGCACGGTCACGGATGATGTCCTCGACGGACATGCGCCCGACGATGGAGCGCAGCGCGCCGGACAGCACCTCCTGGGTGAAGCCGACGATGCCGTCCTGCTGGTCGAGGAAGCGCTGGGCCGCGGCGCGGATCGAGTCCTCCGTGCCTCCGACCTTGACGATGGCGACGCCCTCCAGGTTCGCCTTCACTCCGCGCAGCGTGACCGCGCCCCGGACGGCGACCGGGATGTGCCGGCTGGAGAGTTCGAGGGTGAACTTCTGCTGGACGAACGGGACGACGAAGACACCGCCGCCGACCACGACCTTCTGGCCGCTGTTGTCGGTGAAGATCCGGCCGGTCTCGGGGTCGGTGGACTTCTTGCCGCGCCGGCCGGTGACGATGAACGCCTCGCTGGGGCCGGCGACCTTGTAGCGGGTGACCACCACCAGGCCCAGCAGGACCAGGAGTACGACGACTCCCACCACGGCGATCAGTACAGGACTCATGGGTGTGGAATCCCCTCAGCCTTCCCCGGGGGACGGCTATGTGGTTCGGACAGGACGGAAACGCGGGTACTGCGGGAGGTGCCGGCGTCACGGCGGACCTCGACGGGTGGTGTGCCGTACTGCGGGGACGTGCCGGTCGGCACCGCTCAGCGCTCGACCGGGCGGACCGACACCGAGGTCGCGGAGAGTGCCGACTCCACCCAGACCTCGGCGCCCCGTGCGACGGGCACGGCGCTCTTCGCGGACAGCTTCAGCGGCTGCCCGGCGAGATACACCAGCACCTCGCCGTAGCCCTCGGCCGGGATGGCGGTCACCACCGAGCCGGAGCTGCCGACGAGGTCGCCGCCCCGCGGGGTGGCGGCGGTCTGATCCCGCATCAGGGCCCGGCTGAACTTCCAGGTCAGCCACCCCGCGGCGACACCCGCCAGCGTGCCGACCACGGTCGCACCGGTGACCCCGAGGTCCGTCGTGCCGAGGACGATCGCGCCGCCGAAACCGAGCATGGAGACGAAACCGGCGATCACCGGCAGCGACAGCAGCCCGTCGAACACGCCGTCCAGCACACCGCCGAAGACGCCTTCCAGGAGCCCGTCGAAGATCAGTGAGAACAGCAGCAGAAGCAGCCCCGCGACGCCGAGACCCACAAACCACTCCATCCGGGCCTCACTTTCGCCGACCGGCCCCCCGTATGCGGATGCTCTCACACGCCCGTACTCGAACACATTGCCAGGGCTCGGCAATCTTTACGCTTCCTTCATGCCGCCTTCCACCGGAGCCGGCCGTTCCGCTCCCGCTCGGGCCGCGGTACGGGTCACGTGGCGCACGGCGGAGGTGCCCCCGCCGCCACCGGCGTCCTCCCGGGAGCCTCCCCGCGGAACCGCAAGGGCCAAGGCCTTGCCCGCCTCCGGCAGTTCATCCGGGTGCCGTCCAGCGGGGGGAGGTCTCGGCCCAGGCCCTGTCCCAGTCGGCGAGGTTCCGGCGCCGTACGACGAGACGGGTCACACCGTGGGCACCGGCGCCGGCCAGGACGACGCCGGTGCCGGAGAGCAGGGCCCAGCCCGTGCTCCGGCTGCGGATCTCCGCACGCGTCAGCGGCGGCCCGGTGGCCTCGCCGTCGGCGGTCACCCAGATGCGGACCGGGCTGCCCGCCGGCAGGCCCGGCCGCACCTCGGCCCGGGTGGTGCCGGTCCGCCCCTCGCGGGTGGTGAAGCGGACCTCGACCGGGTGGCGGGCCCGCTTCTCCTGCTCCGCTCCCGGCTCCGGACGGCGCGGGGCGTCCTCGGTGAGGGTCCCGGTCGTCTCGTACCGGGTCAGGTTCTGGCGGCGAGCCGTGTCCTCGTAGTGGCGGTGGGCGAGGTGTGAGACGGCGACGGTGGCCACGGGCGCCACCGCCAGGACGGCGAGCAGGACGCCGAGGCCGATCCAGGCCCGGAGTTCGTCGGTGCGGCGGCGCAGGGGGTTGCGCCGACGGCGCCACGGTGGCCGCCGTAAAGGACGGCCGGGCGGCCCGGGAGGGGGGTCCGGGGGCAGGTGCGCGGGAGGAACGGTGCCCGCCACGTCGTGACTCCTTCGGGTGTCGGGGCGCGGACGAAGGGCAGTGCGGGTGAAGGGCAGTGCGGACGACGGGTCAGCCGGACCCGGTGGCCGGGGGATGGTGGTGCGCCGCGGCGAGCAGGCCGGCGGCGCCCCGGACCGCGGCGGTGTGCGGCGACGGCACGGGCTGGACCGGGCAGCCGAGCCTGCCGGGCAGGCCGTGGGTGATCTCCGGGCGCAGGGCGCCCCCGCCGGACAGGAGGATGCCTCGGCGCAGGGCGGTGCGGGTGGTGGCGCTGCGGTCCTGCCGCAGCATCGCCGTCACCATGTCGACCACCGCGTCGGTGAGGTCCCCGGGCGGGGTGCCGTAGGCGCTCAGGTCACCGACGCCCAGCGCGGTGCGCCGGGCGTCGGTGACGGCTCCCTCGGCGAGCAGCACCACCTCGGTGAGGTGCGCACCGAGGTCCACCACCAGGAGCGGGCTGGAGTGGTCGGCGCCCGCGGCGAGGGCAACCGCCCGCGCGCCCGGGACAGTGTGGACAGCGCGCGGGCGGAGGATTTCGACGGCCGTGCGGGCCGCTTCCCGGAAGGCGGCCCCGTCCAGGACCGGCGTCGTGACGACGACCAGGGGGCGGCCGAAGCGGGGCAGCCGGTGGCCGAGCAGCCGGTCGAGCATCCGGGCGGTGCCGGAGGCGTCGACGATGGCGCCCCGCTGGATGGGGTGGATGGCGCCGCTGCCCGGGAAGGTCACCGTGGGGACGTCGAGGACCATGCCCCGTCCGGCGATCCACGCGCGCGTGCGGGAGCTGCCCAGGTCGAGCGCGATGCCGGAGCACCGGCGGCACCGCGGCCAGGGGCTGTGCCGCACCGCCGACGTCCTGTACGGACGCCTGACCACGGTCATCGTCCGGTCCCTCGGCCCGTACTCATCGCGCGGCCTCCCTCACCTGCTGGCAGCGGGCGCAGTAGCGGGCCTGGGGGACTATCAGCAGCCGGTCCCGTTCGACCGGGCCGCGGCACAGGTGGCAGCGGCCGTAGTCGCCGGTGTCCATCCGGGCGAGCGCCGCCTCGACGTCGGCGAGCACCATCCTGGCGGACGCGGCGAGCCGGACGTGCACCTCCAGCCGGCCGACGCCCTCCTCCCGGAGCGGTTCGCCGGGACCCGACCCGGCGTCGGCTGCGAACTGCCGCAGCTGCTCCTGGCGGAACAGCAGCTGCTCGCGCAGGTTCGCACGCAGCGCCGCGAGGTCCTCGGACGTGAGGACCTCGTCGTGCTCGTCGACGGTCTGGTGGGTCACCACTTCATCCCCTTGGGCAGAGCGGGAGAGCAGAGCAGGGAGAGCAGAGCGTGAAGGGGAGTCCGTACGGGGTACGGGTCAGGCGGCGCGGCTCTGGCAGGTGACGCAGTACGGGGTGTGCGGAAGGATCTCGAGGCGCTCCGCCGGGACGGGCTTGGAGCAACCCAGGCAGGTGCCGTAGCTTCCGTCGTCGACGCGGGCGAACGCCGCCTCGATCTCCGTGAGGGTGCGCTTGATGCCGTCCTTCTGGTTCGACATCAGGTGGTCGTCGGGATTCCCTCCCGTTTCGTCCAGGGCCTTGAGCTGGGCCAACCGCGTGGTGCGCGCGTGTTCGAGGCGCTGACGGATCTCGTCGGCGGCGGTGTGGGCGGAACGCGGTTCGGTACGCGGCAGGTCGATCGACATGAAAGGTCTCCTCTGCTGACAGACGGGTGATCTCCCACCATCTCCCTCCCCGCTCCCGGCGCCCATCGGGCGCGGGACCCATTTCCCTCCGTCCGAGGACCCATTCCGTTCGGGTGGGCCCTCGGACGGGGGAAAGTGGGGTGCGGGGCCCATCGACGGGAGGGGCCGACGCGTACACTCTGTCCGCTGTTTCGCCGTTCTCCGTTCCCGTTCCCCGTGCTCGTCCTCCGGTTCCCGTGGGCCGCCGGGGGACGGCGTGGGACGAGAGGCACGCCCCTCGGGGGCCGCTGCCGCACCGGTCACCGTGGTACCCGACAGTAGAGGCAGACGAGAAAGAGGAAGGCGTGACCCCCCGTGTCCCTGTACTGGCGGATCTTCGGGCTCAACGCGGTGGTGCTGGGCGCGGCGACCGCGCTGTTGCTGTGGGCCCCGGTGACCGTGTCCGTTCCGGTGCTGCTGACCGAGGCCGTGATCCTGGTGGGCGGCCTGGCCGTGATGCTCGTCGCCAACGCGGCCATGCTGCGGATCGGGCTCGCCCCGCTGGACCGGGTGACCCGGCTGATGACCACCGTCGACCTGCTCCGGCCCGGCCAGCGGCTTCCGGTGCGCGGCGGCGACGAGATCTCCGAGCTGGTCAGCGCCTTCAACGCCATGCTGGAGCGGCTGGAGAAGGAGCGCGCCGCGAGCAGCGCCCGCGCCCTGCTCGCGCAGGAGGCCGAGCGGCGCCGGATCGCCGTCGAGCTGCACGACGAGGTCGGGCAGAGCATGACCGCGATCCTGCTGGCCCTGAAGCAGGCCGCCGACGAGGCGCCCGATCCGCTCCGCGGCGAGCTGCGCCAGGTGCAGGAGATCACCCGGGAGAGCCTGGACGAGGTCCGCAGGCTGGTGCGCCGGCTGCGGCCGGGGGTGCTGGACGACCTCGGGCTGGTCAGCGCGGTCACCTCGCTCGCCACCGAGTTCGCCACCCACACCGGGCTGCGGGTGAAGCGCAGCTTCGACCCCGATCTGCCCGCCCTCGACAACGGCACCGAACTCGTGATCTACCGTGTGGCACAGGAGAGTCTGACCAACGCCGCCCGGCACGCCGGGGCACGGAACGTCAAAGTGAGCCTGTACCGGGAGGACGACCACGTGGTCCTCGAGGTGAGCGACGACGGCCGTGGCATCGGCGCCGCCCTCGAGGGCGCCGGAATTCGCGGTATGCGTGAACGGGCCCTGCTCATCGGGGCCACACTGGACATCACTCCCGTCACCCGGACCGGCACCCGGATCCGGCTGGCCGTGCCCGCCGTCAGGAAGCAGTCATGACCCACCAGGCCCCACCGACCACGATCCGGATCCTGCTCGCCGACGACCACGCCCTGGTACGCCGCGGCGTCCGGCTGATCCTCGACCGGGAACCGGACCTGGAGGTCGTCGCCGAGGCCGGTGACGGCGCGGAGGCGATCTCGATGGCCCGCGCCCAGGAGGTCGACCTGGCCGTCCTGGACATCGCCATGCCCAGGATGACCGGTCTGCAGGCCGCCCGCGAGCTGTCCGCGCTCAAGCCGGGATTGCGTATCCTCATGCTGACGATGCACGACAACGAGCAGTATCTGTTCCAGGCGCTCAAGGCCGGGGCCAGCGGATACGTCCTGAAATCGGTCGCCGACCGCGACCTGGTCGCGGCCTGCCGGGCCGCGATGCGGGACGAGCCGTTCCTCTATCCGGGGGCGGTCACCGCGCTGATCCGCAACTATCTCGACCGGGTCCAGCACGGTGAGGATGCCTCCGAACAGGTGCTGACACCGCGCGAGGAGGAAGTGCTGAAGCTCGTGGCCGAGGGGCACTCCTCGAAGGAGATCGCCGAGCTGCTCTTCATCAGTGTCAAGACGGTGCAGCGGCACCGCGAGAACCTGCTGAGCAAGCTGGGGATGCGGGACCGTCTGGATCTGACCCGGTACGCGATCCGTGCGGGGCTCGTCGAGCCTTGAGCCATGCCCTGCCGGGACCTGCCGCCCGCCTTCCCCTGCGCGCCGCCGCGGTCCTCACCGCGCTGGCCTCCGTGCTGCTGACCTTCGGGTTCGGCATCCCGGACGGCCCGCGGCCCGCTCTCGAGGCGCCGTCGCACGTCGTCGGCGCCCCCGCGGCCTTCGGTCGCTCCGTCCCGGATCCGGCGGCGCCCGGCGGGCCGGACCGGTCCGCGCCGGATCCGGGCGCGTCTCCCGGGACCCACTCGTCCAACGTGGGTCCGCACACCGACCACTGCACCACCCGCACCGCGCCCTTCCGGCCGCAGCGCGACGCCGGGGAGCGTACGGTGCCGGCCGGTCGTCTGCTGTTCACTCCCGAGCACACCCCCCGGGTGCCGCCCCGGCCGGCCCGGCCCGCCCCGGCGGCCGGACACGCGCCGCCCGCCGCCGCGCACATGCCCGCGGACCTCGGCCGGGCGCCTCCCCTGCCGTCCAGCGCCTGAGAGCCCTGTCCCCCACCTCTCCGCCGTGCCGTAGTCGGCCACGGCGTGCCTGCTGGAGTCATACGTGAAAAGTTCCGCCCGCTTCCGGGCGTTGTTCGCGCTCGTCGTGATCGCCCTGTCCGTGTACATCGCCGCCACGGTCCCCGTCCGTCTGGGCCTCGACCTGCGCGGCGGCACCCAGATCGTGCTGGAGACCCGCTCCACCGAGACCATCAAGGCCGACGGCGAGGCGACCGAGCGGACCCTCGAGGTCCTGCGCGGCCGTATCGACGCGCTCGGTGTCGCCGAGCCCACCATCGTCCGCTCCGGTGACAACCGGATCATCGTCGAGCTGCCCGGTGTGCAGGACCCGCGGAAGGCCGCCGACGTGCTGGGCCGTACCGCTCAGCTCTCCGTCCACTCGGTGCTCGGCCCCGCCCCCGAGTCCGACAAGTCCCTGCCGAAGGGGGAACGCGTCCTGGCCGACGAGGCCGGTGAGCGGCTCCACCTGGCCCCCGCCGCGCTCTCCGGTCAGGACGTGAAGGACGCCGAGGCCACCTTCGACCAGCAGAGCGGTGCCGGCTGGCTCGTCACCGTGGACTTCGCGGACGACAAGGGCTGGGCCAAGCTGACCGGCCAGGCGGCCTGCAACCCCGACGGCGACCCCAAGCGCCGGGTCGCGATCGTGCTGGACAACAAGATCATCTCGTCGCCGCAGGTCAGCCCGTCCGTGGCCTGCGGGGCCGGCATCACCGGCGGGTCCACCCAGATCACCGGTTCCTTCACCAGTGACGAGTCCAAGGAACTCGCCCTGCTCATCAGCGGCGGCGCCCTCCCGGTGCCGGTCGAGACGGTCGAGCAGCGGACCGTGGGCCCGACGCTGGGCGCCGAGGCCATCGAGTCGAGCGCCTGGGCCGCGGCCCTGGGCACCGCCCTCACCGCGATCTTCATCATCGTCGTCTACCGGCTGATGGGTTTCTTGGCCATCGTGGCCCTGGCCTGCTACGGCGTGATCTCCTACGCCGCCCTCGCGGGCCTCGGCGCGACCCTGACCCTGCCGGGTCTGGCCGGTTTCGTCCTGGCGATCGGTATGGCCGTCGACGCCAACGTGCTGGTCTTCGAACGAGCACGCGAGGAGTACGGCAAACGCAACCGGCCCAGCAGCCGCTCGGCCCTGACCGCCGGCTTCAAGGGCGCCTTCAGCGCGATCGCCGACTCCAACATCACCACGCTCATCGCGGCGGGGCTGCTGTTCCTGCTCGCCTCCGGTCCGGTGAAGGGCTTCGGCGTCACCCTGGCCATCGGTGTCCTCGCCTCCATGATCAGCGCACTGGTGATCACGCGGGTGCTGGCCGAGTTCGCGGTGGAGCGCCGCTGGGTGCACCGCCGTCCCAAGTTCACCGGTCTGGCCTCCATCGGGCGGGTCCGCGAGTACCTCACCCGCCGGAACCCGCAGCTGATGCGCAGCCCGCGCCGCTGGCTGGCGGTCTCCCTGGTCGTGCTGATCGTCACCGGCGCCGGCATCGTGGTGCGCGGGCTGAACTTCGGTGTCGAGTTCACCGGCGGCCGGCTGATCGAGTACTCGACCACCAAGACCGTCGATCCGGACCAGGCCCGCGCGGCCCTGGCCGACGCCGGCTTCCCGCAGGCCGTCGTGCAGTCCTCCGGGGACAACGAGCTGACGGTGCGCACCGATGAGCTGAGCAACGCCGAGGCGGTCAAGGTCGCCGAGACCGTCGACAAGGTCGGCGGCGGGGCGGAGAAGGTCCGGGACGAGCTGATCGGCCCGAGCCTCGGCGACGAACTGCGCCGCAACGCGTTGATCGCGCTCGGCCTGGCCCTCGGCGCCCAGCTCCTGTACCTCGCCTTCCGGTTCCGCTGGATGTTCGGTACGGCGGCGGTCAGCACCCTGGCCCACGACGTGGTGATCCTCACCGGCATCTTCGCGTGGCTGGGCAAGCCGATCGACGGGGTCTTCCTGGCCGCACTGCTCACCGTGGTCGGTTACTCGGTGAACGACTCCGTCGTGGTCTTCGACCGCGTCCGGGAACTGTGGCAGAAGAATCCCAAGGCGCCCCTGGCAGATTCCACCAACCTGGCGGTCCTGCAGACGGTGCCCCGTACGGTGAACACCGGTATCGGTGTGATCTTCATCCTGGCCTCGCTGGCTCTGCTGGGCGGTGAATCGCTCACCGACTTCGCGCTCGCCCTGCTGATCGGCATGCTGGTGGGCACGTACTCGTCGGTGCTGACCGCATCGCCGCTCGCCATCGAGCTCGACGCGTACGCGAGCCACGGCAGCGGCGGCGGCCGTGGTCGCGGGCGCGGCCGGGCCCGTGCCCGGAGCGGTTCCGGGCGCGGGAAGTCCGACACCGAGGAGAGCTCGAACCTGGCGAAGGCCACCAGCCAGGGAACCTGACGCCGGGCGGCTCCCCCGCGGGGGGCCGCCGTGCGCACGTGAGCGCCGCCGCCGACCCCGGCACCGGGGTCGGCGGCGGCGCTGTGTGACAGGTCGGGCGGGGCCTACACCGCCGCGGGTGCGCCGCGGTCGCGCTCCCCCCGGTCGCGACCGGGGTCGACCGGCCGGGGAGCGAACCGCGCGTGGTGCAGTGCGGCGTAGCGGCCGCCGGCCTCCAGCAGTTCCTCGTGCGTGCCCCGTTCCACGATCCGGCCGGCCTCGACGACCAGGATCCGGTCCGCGGTCCGGACGGTGGACAGCCGGTGGGCGATGACGATGGCCGTCCTGCCCTCCAGCGCCTCCGCGAGCGCCTCCTGGACGGCCGCCTCGGAGGTGTTGTCCAGGTGGGCGGTGGCCTCGTCGAGGAGGACGACCCGCTGCCGGGCCAGCAGCAGCCGGGCGATCGTCATCCGCTGGCGTTCCCCGCCGGAGAACCGGTAGCCGCGTTCTCCGACCACCGTGTCCAGGCCGTCGGGCAGGGACCGTACGAGGCCGTCCAGGCGGGCGCGGCGCAGCGCGTCCCAGAGTTCGGGCTCGCCCGCCCCGGGCCGGGCCAGGAGCAGGTTCGCGCGGACCGTGTCGTGGAAGAGGTGGCCGTCCTGGGTGACCATGCCGAGGGTGTCGCGCAGCGACCGCGCGGTGAGGTCCCGGACGTCGACGCCTCCCACGCGCACCGCGCCCGAGTCGACGTCGTACAGGCGCGGCAGCAGCTGCGCGATGGTCGACTTGCCGGCGCCGGAGGAGCCGACGAGGGCCACGGTCTGCCCGGGTTCGACGCGGAAGGAGATGCCGTGCAGGACCTCGGTGCCCCCGTTCGGGTCCAGGGCGGCGACCTCCTCCAGGGAGGCGAGTGAGACCTTGTCGGCGGACGGGTAGCCGAAGCGGACGTCGTCGAACTCGACGGACACCGGCCCGTCGGGAACGTCGCGGGCGTCCGGCTTCTCCTCGATGAGCGGCCGCAGATCCAGCACCTCGAAGACCCGTTCGAAGCTGACCAGGGCACTCATCACCTCCACCCGCGCCCCCGCGAGCGAGGTCAGCGGCGCGTACAGGCGGGTGAGCAGCAGCGCCAGCGACACGACCGCGCCGGGCTCCAGGGCGCCGCGCAGCGCGAGGTGGCCGCCCACTCCGTAGACGAGGGCCAGGGCGAGGGCGGAGACCAGGGTCAGCGCGGTGATGAACACGGTCTGGGCGGTGGCCGTCCGTACGCCGATGTCCCGCACCCGGCGGGCGCGCTCCGCGAACTCCTCCGACTCCTCCTCGGGACGGCCGAAGAGCTTGACCAGGGTGGCTCCGGGCGCGGAGAAGCGCTCGGTCATCCGGGTACCCATGGCCGCGTTCAGGGCGGCGGCCTCGCGCTGCATGCGGGCCATGCGGCGGCCCATGCGCCGGGCGGGGACCACGAACACCGGCAGCAGGACCAGCGCGAGCAGGGTGATCCGCCAGGACAGGGTGAGCATCACGGCCAGGGCGAACACCAGCGTCACCACGTTGCCGACCACGGTGGACAGGGTGGTGCTGAAGGCCCGCTGGGCGCCGATCACGTCGTTGTTGAGACGGGAGACGAGCGCGCCCGTACGGGTGCGGGTGAAGAACGCGACCGGCATCCGCTGCACGTGGTCGAACACGGCGGTCCGCAGATCGAGGATGAGTTCCTCCCCGAGGGAGGCCGACAGTCTGCGGCCGAGAATGCCGAGCGCCGCCTCCGTCACCGCGATCAGCGCGATGAGCAGGGCCGTCCGGACGACCGTGGCCGAGTCGCCGCCGGTCACGATGGTGTCGACGACCCGCCCGGCCAGCACGGGGGTGGCGACGGCGAGCAGCGCGGTCGCCGATCCGAGCAGGACGAAGAGGGTCAGTCGGCGGCGGTGCGGACGGGCGAACCCTCCGATCCGGCGCAGTGTGTCCCGTGCGAAGGGGCGGCGCTCCTCCTCGGCTGTCATGACGCTGCGCAACTGGGTCCAGGCCGTTGTCTCCATGCTCATGCAGGAGAACCTAGAACCTCAACCTTCATCGAGGTCAAGGCGCATCACCGGAACGGCTTCCCCGCCCGTGAGCCGCCGCCCTCGAGCAGCACGCCCGGCAGCCGGCTGCCGGGCGTGCTGCTCCGCGCGGTGCGAACTCCCCCTGCCGATACGGCAAGATGAGCGACTGTGCCGACCGCGGGCCGGGCCGATCCGGCACGGCGCACCCTCCGGTCCGCACCCTCCCGGGCATCCCCGAATTCGAGCAGGTGACGAGACGTGACACGACATCACATACGGTCGACGACCAGGGCGTTCGCCGGAGGTGAACGGTGACGCGCGCGCTCACGCTGGACGACCTGCTGTACGCGGGCATCGCGATCGCCGCGGGCCTGCTGGCGGCGTTCCTGCTGCGGATGCTGCTGCGCTGGCTCGGCCGGCACGCCGAACGCACCAGCTGGCGCGGGGACGACGTCCTCGTGGACGCCCTGCGCATGATCGCGCCGTGGGCGGCGGTCGCGGGCGGCGCGGCCTTCGCGGCGGCGGCGCTGCCACTGACCCGGACCGTGCATCACAACGTCAACCAGGCGCTGACGGTCCTGGTCATCGTCGCGGCGACCGTGTCGGCGGCCCGGGTGGTGGCCGGTCTGGTGCAAACGGTGACCCAGTCCCGTTCCGGTGTCGCCGGATCGGCCACCATCTTCACGAACATCACCCGGATCCTGGTCCTGGCGATCGGGTTCATGGTGGTGCTCCAGACGCTCGGCATCCCCATCGCCCCGATGATCACCGCCCTCGGCGTCGGCGGCCTGGCGGTCGCGCTGGCCCTTCAGGACACGCTCGCCAACCTGTTCGCGGGCATCCACATCCTCGCCTCCAAGACCGTCCAGCCCGGTGACTACATCCGGCTGAGCAGCGGCGAGGAGGGGTACGTCGAGGACATCAACTGGCGTCAGACGACCGTGCGCGCGCTCTCCAACAACCTGGTGGTCATCCCCAACGGGCAGCTCGCGAAGACGAACATGACCAACTTCATGCGCCCCGAGCAGGAGCTGACCATCCTGGTGCAGGCCGGGGTCTCCTACGACAGTGACCTGGAGCAGGTGGAGCGGGTGACCATAGAGGTGGTCGCCGAGGTGATGACGGAGATCACCGGCGCGATCCCGGAGCACGAGCCGGCGGTGCGGTTCCACACCTTCGGCGACTCCCGGATCGGGTTCACCGTGATCCTGGGCGTCGGCGAGTTCAGCGACCAGTACCGGATCAAGCACGAGTTCATCAAGCGTCTGCACCGGCGCTACCGCGAGGAGGGCATCCGCATCCCCTCGCCCGCGCGGACGGTGGCGCTGCAGCAGGGCACGGTGGTGTTCCCGCAGCAGCGCGACGCCGAGCCCGAGCCGAGCGACATGACGCTGACCCGGCCGATCTGACCGGCCCCGGCGGACCCCGGCGGACCCCGGCCGACGACGCGCGGCCGGGGATGGGGAGGGCAGGCCGGCGCATATGGGTTCGAGCCCCTGTCGAGCCCGGGCCGTGAACGGGATATCTTGATGTCGAGCAATGTTGCAGACGTGGAGCGGAGCACCCGGTGACTGACTCGACCATCATCTATACGCACACTGACGAGGCCCCGGCCCTGGCGACGTATTCCTTCCTGCCGGTGGTCCGGGCGTACGCCTCGCAGGCCGGTGTCACCGTGGAGACGCGTGACATCTCGCTGGCCGGACGCATCATCGCCGTGTTCCCGGAGTACCTCACCGAGGACCAGCGCATCCCGGACGCCCTCGCCGAGCTCGGTGAGCTGGCCAAGACGCCCGCGGCCAACATCATCAAGCTGCCGAACATCTCGGCGTCGATCCCGCAGCTCAAGGCCGCGATCGCCGAGCTGCAGGGCCAGGGCTACGCGCTGCCGGACTACCCGGACGACCCGCAGTCCGACGAGGAGCGCGAGATCCGCGCCCGTTACGACAAGATCAAGGGTTCCGCCGTGAACCCGGTCCTGCGCGAGGGCAACTCCGACCGGCGTGCCCCCGCCTCGGTCAAGAACTACGCCAAGACCCACCCGCACCGCATGGGCGCCTGGACCGCCGAGTCCAAGACCAACGTGGCGACCATGGACGAGAACGACTTCCGCTCCACCGAGAAGTCCGCGGTGATCGCCGCGGACGGTGCGCTGCGCATCGAGCTGGTCGGCGACGACGGCACCACCACGGTGCTGCGCGAGTCCGTACCCGTCCTGAAGGACGAGGTCGTCGACGCCTCCGTGATGCGGGTCGCCGCGCTGCGCGAGTTCCTGACCGCTCAGGTCGCCCGCGCCAAGCAGGAGGGTGTGCTGTTCTCCGTGCACCTGAAGGCCACGATGATGAAGGTCTCCGACCCGATCGTCTTCGGCCACGTGGTGCGCGCCTTCTTCCCGAAGACGTTCGCGCGGTACGGCGAGCAGCTCGCCGCGGCAGGCCTCACCCCGAACGACGGCCTGGGCGGCATCTACAAGGGCCTCGAGGGCCTGGCCGAGGGCGCCGAGATCAAGGCGTCCTTCGACGCCGAGCTCGCCGAGGGCCCGGAGCTGGCGATGGTCGACTCCGACAAGGGCATCACCAACCTGCACGTCCCCTCGGACGTCATCGTGGACGCCTCCATGCCGGCCATGATCCGCACCTCCGGCCACATGTGGGGCCCCGACGGCCAGGAGGCCGACACCCTGGCCGTCCTGCCGGACTCCAGCTACTCCGGCGTCTACCAGGCCGTGATCGAGGACTGCCGCGCCAACGGCGCCTTCGACCCGTCCACGATGGGCTCGGTCCCGAACGTGGGTCTGATGGCGCAGAAGGCCGAGGAGTACGGCAGCCACGACAAGACCTTCGAGATCCCGGTCACCGGCACCGTCCGCCTGGTCGACCAGGCCGGCGAGGTCGTCCTGGAGCAGACCGTCTCCGCCGGTGACATCTTCCGCGCCTGCCAGACCAAGGACGCGCCGATCCGCGACTGGGTCAAGCTCGCCGTCACCCGCGCCCGCGCCACCGGCGCCCCGGCCGTCTTCTGGCTGGACGAGACCCGCGCCCACGACGCCAACCTGATCGCCAAGGTCGAGCAGTACCTCACGGAGCACGACACCGAGGGCCTGGACATCCGCGTCCTGAACCCGGTGGAGGCCACCAAGCTGTCGGTGGAGCGCATCCGCCGCGGCGAGGACACCATCTCGGTCACCGGCAACGTGCTGCGCGACTACCTGACCGACCTGTTCCCGATCCTGGAGCTGGGCACCAGCGCCAAGATGCTGTCGGTCGTCCCGCTGATGGCGGGCGGCGGCCTGTTCGAGACGGGTGCGGGCGGCTCCGCGCCCAAGCACGTGCAGCAGCTGGTCAAGGAGAACTACCTGCGCTGGGACTCCCTCGGTGAGTTCTTCGCCCTGGTCCCGTCCCTGGAGCAGTTCGCGGCGACCACGGGCAACACCAGGGCCAAGGTCCTCGCCGACGCCCTCGATCGGGCCACGGCGACCTTCCTCAACGAGGACAAGTCCCCGAGCCGTCGTCTCGGCGGCATCGACAACCGCGGCAGCCACTTCTACCTGTCCCTGTACTGGGCGCAGGAGCTGGCCGGGCAGAGCGAGGACGCGGACCTGGCGAAGGCCTTCGCCCCGCTCGCCGAGACGCTCGCCGCCAACGAGCAGAAGATCGTCGACGAGCTGATCGCCGTCCAGGGCGAGCCGGCCGAGATCGGCGGCTACTACCAGCCCGACCCGGCCAAGGCCGCCGCCGTCATGCGTCCGTCCGCCACCTGGAACGAGGCCCTGGCCTCCCTCCGCTGACGGATCCGGACAAGGCTCCACGGCTCCGCCCCGGTCGGCACGACGCCCGGCCGGGGCGGAGCCGTGTCCGTCGCCGGCCGGGCGGGACGGCCGGCGGGGCCGCGGCCCGGGTGCGGCGCGTTCATGAATACAGTGTGAAGAGATCGACCACCTACTGAGACGCCGTCTCATTTCTCGTCGGCCTGGCCGTAGGCTGGCGTCGGTGACACGCTGCCACCGAGCACACACGTGTCACCACCACGGCGTGTCGCGCGAGAAACCGGCATCCACGTCGGCACGTGGTCCTCTCCGCCGCCCTGGTCCCCAGGGCCGTCCGGCACGCTCCCGCACCCGCACCGCGCACGAGGAGCACATCATGAGCCAGCCCACCGAACCCGGCGCCACCACCGCCGACACGCCCGAGGGGACGTCCACCGGTCCCGACACGTCGGCCTGGTCGTTCGAGACCAAGCAGGTCCATGCCGGTGCCGAACCCGATCCCACGACCGGGGCCCGGGCCACGCCGATCTACCAGACCACCTCGTTCGTGTTCCGGAACACCCAGCACGCCGCCGACGTCTTCTCGCTGGCGGAGCCGGGGAACATCTACACCCGCATCCACAACCCCACCCAGGACGTCCTCGAGCAGCGCGTCGCCGCCCTGGAGGGCGGAGCGGCGGCGGTGGCCCTGTCCTCGGGGCAGGCAGCGCAGACGCTGGCCCTCCTGACGCTCGCCGGGACCGGCGACCACATCGTCTCGGCCACCTCGCTGTACGGCGGGACGTACAACCTGTTCCGGCACACCCTGCCGAAGTTCGGCATCGAGGTGTCCTTCGTCGACGACCCCGACGACGCCGAGGCCTGGCGCGCGGCCATCCGCCCCAACACCAAGGCGCTCTACGCCGAAACACTGGGCAACCCGCGGAACAACGTGCTCGACGTGCGGGCGGTCGCGGACGTGGCCCACGACGCGGGCGTGCCGCTGGTCGTGGACAACACGATCGCCACGCCCTACCTGCTGCGTCCGCTCGAGCACGGCGCGGACATCGTGGTGCACTCGGCGACGAAGTTCCTCGGCGGGCACGGCACCACGATCGGCGGCGTGGTCGTGGACGGCGGGACCTTCGACTTCGGCGCACACGCCGAGCGGTTCCCGGACTTCTCCGAGCCCGACCCCAGCTACCACGGCCTGCGGTACTGGCCGGCGCTCGGCCCCGGCGCATTCGCGATCAAGCTCCGCGTCCAGTTGCTGCGCGACCTCGGACCGGCGATCGCCCCGCACTCCGCGTTCCTGCTGCTGCAGGGCGTGGAGACGCTGAGCCTGCGCATGGAGCGGCAGACGGCCAACGCGCTGGCGCTGGCGGAGTGGCTGGAGCAGCGCGACGAGGTCGCGGTGGTGCACTACCCGAGCCTGCCGTCCAACCGCTGGTACGAGGCGGCGCGGAAGTACCTCCCCCGCGGTGCCGGCGCGGTGTTCTCCTTCGAGCTGAAGGGCGGTGTCGAGGCGGGCAAGCGGTTCGTGGACGGTGTGGAACTGTTCAGCCACCTCGCCAACATCGGTGATGTGCGCAGCCTGATCATCCACCCCGCGTCCACCACCCACAGCCAGCTGAACGAGGAGCAGCTCGTGGCGACCGGAACCGCGCCGGGTCTGGTGCGGCTGTCGGTCGGCATCGAGAACCTCGCCGACCTCAGGGCCGACCTGGAGTCCGGTTTCCGCGCGGCCAAGGGCGCCTCCTGAACCCCTTCACGGCCTCCGGAACACCGGTCCCCCTCCCGCCGGTCACCGGGGCCTGGCAGGAGGGGGACCCGCCCGGGCGGCGTCAGTGGCACGCCCCGGGCACGCCGCTGCCGCTGGAGGCGGGCGGTGAACTCCCCGGCGTGCAGCTGGCGTTCGAGACCTGGGGGCGGCTCGCGCCGGACGGTTCCAACGCCGTGCTGGTGCTGCACGCGCTCACCGGTGACAGCCACGCGGCCGGGCCGGCCGGCCCCGGTCATCCCACGGCCGGCTGGTGGGACGGGCTGATCGGGCCCGGGCTGGCCCTCGACACCGACCGCTGGTTCGTCGTCGCCCCGAACGTGCTGGGCGGCTGCCAGGGCAGCACCGGGCCGGCCTCGCCGCGCCCCGGCGAACGACGCCGGTGGGGCGGTGCCTTCCCGTACCTGACCCAGCGGGACCAGGTCGCCGCCGAGGCCCGGCTGGCGGACGCGCTCGGTGTGCAGGCGTGGGCGCTGGTGGTCGGCGGTTCGATGGGCGGGATGCGTGCCGTGGAATGGGCGGTGACGCATCCCGAGCGCACGGGGGCGCTGCTGCTGCTCGCCACCACGGCGGCCGCGAGCGGTGAGCAGATCGCCTGGTCCACCCTCCAGTTGCAGGCCGTTCGCAGTGATCCGCACTGGCAGGGCGGCGACTACCACGACACCGGCCGGGGGCCGCACTCCGGGCTGGGGATCGCCCGGCGCATCGCCCACGTCACCTACCGCAGCGAGCCGGAGCTGTCGGCCCGGTTCGGCCGGGCGCCCCAGGCGACGGAGGACCCGTGGCGCGGCGGCCGGTACCAGGTCGAGTCGTACCTCGACCACCACGCGGCCAAGCTGGTCCGGAGGTTCGACGCGGGCAGCTACGTGGTGCTGACGGAGGCGATGAACGGCCACGACGTGGGACGCGGCAGGGGCGGTGTCCGTGCGGCCCTGCGCCGGGTGACCGCGCCCGCGCTGGTGGCCGGGGTCGACTCGGACCGTCTCTACCCGCTGTCCCAGCAGGCCGAGCTGGCCGCGCACCTTCCCGGTGCCGACCGGCTCAGAGTGGTGGAGTCGCCCTACGGACACGACGGTTTCCTCCTCGAGACGGAACAGGTCGGCGCGCTGATCCGCGAGTTGCTGGGCTGACCCCCGCTCCCGTCGCGACGCGTCGTCGGTGGTGTGCGGCACCTTGATCACGCCGTGCACCACCGACGGCCCTCCTGGAGCAGCCCGGCAACCGACCCCCGCAGTACTGCGGTTGGTCGTGCACGGCCTCGAGCGGCCCCACCGCAGCCCCTGCCGGATCTCCCTGCTCCTGCAACGAGGAAGGTCCCCACGGGCTTTCGCCCGTGAGGACCTTCTGCTCTGTCGGGACGACAGGATTTGAACCTGCGACCCCTTGACCCCCAGTCAAGTGCGCTACCAAGCTGCGCCACGTCCCGTTGCGTTCCGCGCGGCGAACCGCGTGATCTCGCAGGTCAACCTTACCTCATGCGGGGTGCGGTCCGTCGCCCGACGGTGTGCCGTGGGTGCGGGTCGCGCAACCCGACGCGGCTGCCGGCCGGTTCGCAGGCCTGACGGAAGAACGTCTGCCGGACGGTGTGCTCGTGCGGTCCCGTCTCGACGAACACACCGGTGCCGGTGGTGAGATCGGCACGAGGAAGTCGACGTGGTCGAGCCGCCGCGCCCCACGCCCCGGCCGGTCTCGGCCTGCGACTCCTTGACACCCTCACCCGAACACGCTCAAGGTTTGTCTGGACAAGCAGGGACGGACGTTGAACGGATGACGGAACGGTCCGGTGACGGAACGGTCCAGGAAAGGGCTCTCATGGTGGATACGCTCGGTGTCGCCGTCGTCGGGTTCGGCTGGATGGGGCGGGTGCACACCCAGGCGTACGCGCGCGTGCCGCACCACTATCCGCAGCTCGCCCTGCGCCCTGAGCTGATCACGGTCGCCGAGGAGGTGCCGGGCCGGGCCGAGGAGGCCGCCGCGCAGTTCGGGTTCGCCGGCACCACCCGCGACTGGCGCGAGGTGGCCGCCGACCCGCGGGTCCGGGCGGTCAGCATCACGGCCCCGAACTTCCTGCACCGCGAGATCGGCGTCGCGATGGCGGAGGCCGGGAAGCACATCTGGATCGAGAAGCCCGTCGGTCTCACCGCCGAGGACGCCCGTGCGGTGGCCGACGCCGCCGCCAAGGCCGGTGTCCACAGCGCGGTCGGGTTCAACTACCGCAACGCGCCCGCCGTCGAGGCGGCCCGCGCGCTGATCGCCTCCGGTGACATCGGCACCGTCACCCATGCCCGCATCCGTCTGTTCAGCGACTACGCCGCCCACCCCGAGTCCGCTCTGACCTGGCGCTACGAGCGGGAGCGCGGCGGCAGCGGGGTCCTCGGCGACCTGGCCTCGCACGGCGTCGACCTGGCCCGCTTCCTGCTCGGTGACATCTCCTCGCTGACCGCCGACACGGCGATCTTCCTGCCGGAGCGGGCCCGCCCGGCCGGTGCCACGGCCGGCCACTCCCGCGCCGCCGGCGGCGCACTCGGCCCGGTGGAGAACGAGGACTACGTGAACTGCCTGCTGCGCTTCGCCTCCGGCGCGCGCGGGGTGCTGGAGGCCTGCCGGGTCTCGGTCGGCGAGCAGAACAACTACGGCTTCGAGGTGCACGGCACCGAGGGCGCCGTGTTCTGGGACTTCCGCCGGATGAACGAACTCGGCGTCAGCCGCGGCACCGCGTACCAGGACCAGCCGGTGAGCACGGTCTACGTCGGTCCGGGCGACGGTGAGTTCGGCGCGTTCCAGCCGGGCGCGGCGAACGCCATGGGCTACGACGACCTCAAGGTCGTCGAGGCGTACCGGTTCCTGCGCTCTGTCGCCGAGGGCGTCCCGTACGGCGCCACCCTCGCCGACGCCGTGCACAGCGCGAACGTGCTGGACGCGATGGCCCGGTCGGCCGAGCGGGGGGCGTGGGTGACGGTGGAAGCGGCCTCGTGAGCGTCAGCCGGAGGCCGCCTCCTGCCTGCGGCCCAGCCAGATCTTGACCGGGATCAGCACCAGCCACCACCACATGGCGGCGGGCCCGATGAGCAGGGCCAGCGGGATGGTCACGAGGAACACCGCCACCGTCACGCCCAGGTCGACGGCGGAGAGCCTCTCGTCGCGCACGGGGGCCGCGTCGCCGCGCAGCCAGGGGCGTCGGGCGAGGAGGGCGGTCAGCGCGAGGTGGACGCCGCCGAGTGAGGCGACCGCCGCCGCGTAGATGACGACGGAGGCCCGTTCCTCGCCGTACTCCGAGATCAGCGCGGTGGGGAACGGCAGCAGTGCCGCGAGGCCCAGACCGAGCACGGTCAGCGAGATCACCTGTCCGTCCACCTGCCGGACGGTGCGGAACAGCGTGCGGTGGTCGCGCCAGAACCCGGCCAGCACGTACAGGCTGATCCCATGGCGCCCAGGTTGGGCAGCAGCCCGCGCAGCGCCTCGCGGTACTCCCCGGAACTCAGTCCCTGCGGCACGGAGAAGTCGAGGACGAGCAGGGTGATGGCGATGGCGAACACGCCGTCGGCGAGCGTCACCAGCCGTTCGGGACCGCCTTCCGGGGCCGGGATCCTCATGCCCGCGACGGTAGGCGGCCCCGGCCCGCCGGGCCGGGGTACACGCCCGGCCCGGCGCCCGTTCACCACGCGCCGTCACTCCGTCACACCACGGCCTGCGGGGGCATGTTGTACGGCGTGACCACCTGGATCGGGGACGGCAGGGTGGGGCCCGCGGGCGGCAGGGCGCCGTGCGCGCGCATCACGAGGTGGCAGGCCTCGCGCAGGTCCTGGCGCAGGTCGTGGTGGAGCACCGCGGACAGGCGGTGCTCGCGCAGCAGCCGGGTGTTGTCGTGGTCGAGGTCGTGTGCGACGAACACGGCGCACTCCCGTCCGGCGTCCTCGAAGGCGCGCAGGGTCGCGATGTTGCCGCCGCCGATCGAGTAGACCGCGCGGATGTCCGGGTCGTGGTCCAGGGCGGCCCGGACGAGGTCGTACTGGGTGACGTCCAGGCCCTGGCCCTCGGCGATCTCGACGAGGGCGCGTCCGGGGTGCCGGGCGCGCATGGCGGCCCGGAAGCCCATCTCGCGTTCCTCCTCGTTGCGGAAGAACCCGCTGCTGAGGCTGGTGAGCACATGGCCGGGCCGGTCTCCCAGCCACTGGCCCACGAGGTAGGCGGCGGTGGCGCCCGCGGCCCGGTTGTCGCTGCCGACACAGCCGACCCGGGCACTCGTCGGCAGGTCGGTCACCAGGGTCACCACCGGGATGCCCGCCGCGGCGAGCCGGCCGACGGCGGCGGTGATCTCGGGGACGTCCGGCGCCTTGAGGATCACGCCCTGCGAGCCGCGCCGGGCGATCCGGTCGAGGACGGCGGTCAGCTCCTCGGCGGGGCCGGTCTCGCGGAAGTGGAAGCGGGAGCGGACCACCGCCGGGTGCAGTGCGGGCAGTTCGGCCTCCAAAGCGGCGCGCACGGCGGTGGAGAACCGCTCGGGCGACTGCATCACGATGTCCACCATGAACGTGCGGCCGACCAGCCGGACCTGGGTGCGCTGCCGGTCCAGGTCGGCGATCGCGCGGCGCACCTCCTGCGCGGTGCTCTCCCGCACCCCGCCGCGGCCGTTGAGGACCCGGTCGACCGTGGCCTCGCTCAGCCCTGCCTGACGTGCGATCTCCCTGATCGGGAAGGGGTGGCCCATGCGTCGGCTCCTGAGACTTCTGAGGGGTTTTTGATGGCCTGCTGATGGTTGTTCGAAGGCTTTGTAATGACAAGAATGACAGAGCCGAGTCCCCCCGTGACCCGAAGGGACGAACATGTCCTTCTCCCCCGCTTCCACCCCGGCCCGGCCGTCCGCGGAGCAGCGGCCCTGGCTGTCCGAGCAGGACTGCGACCTGGACGCCTTCCGTGCCCTGGTCGAGCAGACCACGGAAGGCGCCGACTACCCGCACGCCTCGGCCGTGGAGCAGAACGTGCTGCTCTACGACGCCGACCGGCTCGCCCTCGCGGACCGCCGCGACGCGCAGGCCGAGCTGGTGCGCGCCCTCGCCGAGGGCCCCGGCATCGTGGTCGTCCGGGGCGCCTTCCCCGACCCGGCGGTCGTGGACCGGGCCACCGCCGTGTTCGACGCCCTGATCGCCGAGCAGCGCGCCACGGGCGCCACCGCCGGCGACCACTTCGCCAAGCCGGGCGCCAACGACCGGGTGTGGAACGCCCTGGAGAAGACCGCCCTCCACGACCCGCGGGCCTTCGCGGACTACTACGCCAACGACGTGATCGCCCTGGTCTCCTCGGCCTGGCTCGGCCCCGGCTACCAGGTCACCTCCCAGATCAACGTGGTCAACCCGGGCGGCGCCGCCCAGACCGTGCACCGTGACTACCACCTGGGCTTCCTGTCCAACGAGGTCGCCGCCGCCTACCCGGCGCACGTGCACCGGCTCTCCCCCGTGCTCACCCTCCAGGGCGCGGTCGCGCACTGCGACATGCCCGTCGAGTCCGGTCCCACGCTGTATCTGCCGCACTCGCAGAAGTACGGGTCCGGCTACCTCGCCTGGCGGCTCCCCGAGTTCCGGGCGTACTTCGAGGAGCACCACGTGCAGCTGCCGCTCGCCAAGGGCGACGCGGTCTTCTTCAACCCGGCGCTGTTCCACGCGGCCGGCGCCAACCGTTCGGCGGACATCCGGCGCATGGCCAACCTGCTCCAGGTCTCCTCCGCGTTCGGCCGGGCCATGGAGACGGTGGACCGCGAGGCCGTGACCGGAGCCGTCTACCCGGCGCTGCTCAGAGCCCGGGCGGAGGGCGCCGGCGAGCAGTGGCAGGAGAACGTGATCGCGGCGAGCGCCGAGGGCTACCCCTTCCCCACCAACCTCGACAACGACCCGCCGGTAGACGGTCTGGCCCCGCCCTCGCAGGCCGACCTCGTGCGGCGGGCGCTGCGCGAGGAGTGGACCGCGCGGACCCTGCGGGACGCGCTGCGGACCGCCGCCGAACGGCGCGACAGCTGAAAAAGGACCCGGACCCCAGGAGCACAGTCATGGGACTTCTCGACGACAAGGTCGTCCTCGTCAACGGCGGCAGCCAGGGCGTCGGCGCCGCCGTCGCGCGGGCCGCCGTCCGCGAGGGGGCGGCCGTGGCCGTCACCGGGCGCCGCCCCGAGCCCGGTGAGGCCCTGGCGGCGGAGCTGACGGCCGCGGGCGGCAGGGCGATGTTCGTCCGCGCCGACCTGGCGGACGCCGAGCAGGCGAAGGGGTCCGTCGCCCAGGTGGTGCGGGCCCACGGCCGGGTCGACTGCCTGGTGAACTCGGCGGGGCTGACCGCGCGCGGCACGCTGCTGGACACCACGCCGGAGCTGTTCGACCAGCACATCGCGATCAACCTCAAGGCGCCGTTCTTCGCCATGCAGGCCGCCGTGGCGGACATGGTGCGGCGCGAGGCTCCCGGCACGGTCGTCAACATCATCACCTCGTCGGCGCACGGCGGGCAGCCGTTCCTGGCGCCCTATGTCGCCGCCAAGGCCGGGCTCATGGGCCTGACGAGGAACGCCGCGCACGCCCACCGGTGGGACCGGGTCCGGATCAACGGCCTGAACATCGGCTGGACCGCGACCGAGGGCGAGGACGCCACCCAGCGCACCTTCCACGCCGCCGGCGACGACTGGCGCGAACGGGCCGCCGCCCGGCTGCCGATGGGCCGGCTGGGCCGGCCGGACGAGATCGCCGACTTCGTGGTCCTCCTGCTGTCCGACCGCTCCGGCGTGGTCACCGGCTCCGTGATCGACTGGGACCAGAACGTCCTCGGCGGCCTCGACTGACCTCCCCCGCCCCGCCGTAGCCCGCTCGTACGCTCCCCCGTACTCCCGCATCTCCGTCTCCCCGCACCCCCGTACCCCCGCACCCCCGCATCCCCGCTTCCAAGGAGCACCACCCCATGCGCATCGGAATCCTCGGCCTCGGCCGCATCGGCGCCTTCCACGCCGAGACCCTCTCCGGGCTCGACGCCGTCGAGTCGCTCGTCGTCTCCGACCCCTTCGCGGACGCCGCGAAGGCCGCCGCCGACCGGTTCGACGCCGAGGTCGCCGACTCCCCCGAGGCCGTGCTCGCGGCCGGGGTGGACGGCGTGGTGGTCGCCGCGGCGACCGACGCCCACCCGGGGCTGATCCTCGCCTGTGTCGAGGCGGGCGTCCCCGTGTTCTGCGAGAAGCCCGTGGCCGGCACGATGGCCGAGGGCGTACGGGTGCTGAAGGCGGTCGAGGGCCGGGACGTGCCGATCCAGATCGGCTACAACCGCCGTTTCGATGCCGCCTTCGTCGCTGCGCGGGCCGCCGTGCACAGCGGTGAACTCGGCCCGCTGCACACCGTGCGCTCCACCACGCTGGACCCGGCGCCGCCGCCGGCCGCGTACATCGCCGCGTCCGGGGGCATCTTCCGCGACTGCTCCGTGCACGACTTCGACATCATCCGCTGGGTGACCGGCCGTGAGGTGACCGAGGTGTACGCGGTGGGCGGCAACCGGGGTGCCGACTACATCGAGGAGGCGGGCGACGCCGACACCACCGGCGCGCTCCTCACCCTGGACGACGGCACCATCGCGGTCGTCTCCAACAGCCGCCACAACGCCCGGGGTTACGACGTCCGCATGGAACTCCACGGCTTCCAGGACTCCATCGCGGTCGGCCTGGAGGACAAGCTGCCGCTGCGGTCGGTGGAACCGGGCACGACGTTCCCCGCCGGCCCCCCGCACGACTTCTTCATGGACCGCTTCGCCGCGGCCTACCGGGCCGAACTGACCGCGTTCACCGAGGTCGTGGCCGGGTCCCGCCCCTCCCCGTGCACGATCGAGGACGCGCTGGAGGCGGGCTGGATCGCGGAGGCGTGCACCCTCTCGCTGCACGAGCACCGGCCCGTCACCCTCGAGGAGGTGCGTCGGGCATGAGCGTGGGGGCCGTCCTCGCGAAGGACGGCCCCCACCCACGTGTCACGTCGTCTCACCGGTACAGCGGGGGCTTCTCCGCCAGTTCGACGGCGACCCGGCCGCCTTCCTCCAGGGACCGGACACCGGCCTCGCAGACGGCGGCCGCCGCGTAGCCGTCCCAGGTGCTGGGGCCGGTGACCTCGCCCCGGCGGGTGGTGTCCACCCAGGCCTGGACCTCGTCGTCGTAGGCCTGGGCGAAGCGTTCGGCCCAGTCCTGGGCGATGGTGCCGCCCCAGCGGCCGGCCATGTGGGTGACCAGGTCGTGGCCGTCGCCGATGCGGGCGGTGCCGCGTTCGCAGACCGCCTCGGCCTGGACCTGGTAGCCGAAGCCGCAGTTGACGAAGATCTCGACGTCGCTGAGCGCGCCGCCGTCGGTCTCCAGGACGACGAACTGCGGGTCGCGCAGTCCGTCCGGGGCGCCGGCGGAGGGGGTGGGGCGCAGCACCGTGACCGCGGTGATCTCGTGGCCCAGCAGCCAGCGGGTGGCGTCCACTTCGTGCGCCACGGAATCGCTGATCAGCATGGAGCTGGTGAAGAACGGCGGGCTGGCCACGTTGCGGTGCCGGTTGTGCAGCATCAGCGGGCGGCCCAGCTGCCCGCTCTCCAGCAGGGCCTTGAGGCGGACGTACTCGGCGTCGTAGCGGCGCATGAAGCCGACCTGGACGCGGCGGTGGCCGAGTGCCTGTTCGGCTTCCACGACGCGCAGCGCGGAGGCCGCGTCGGGGGTGAGCGGCTTCTCGCACAGGACGGGCAGGTCGTGCTCGAACGCGGTGAGCAGGGCCGCCTCGTGGGCCGGCCCCGGGGAGGCGATGAGGACGGCGTCGACGTCGGCCGCCGCCATCGCGGCGGCCGGGTCGGTGTGGACGGTGCAGCCGTCGACGCCGGCGGCCACCGCCTGGGCCCGTTCCGCGTCGGTGTCGACGACGGCGGTGACCCGCGCGCCGCTGATGACCCGGTCGATCCGGCGCACGTGGTCCGCGCCCATGCGGCCCGTGCCGATGACGGCGATTCCCAGGGGTTCCTGCCGGTTCATGTCGTCGTCTCCCCTTTCCGGGTGGTCGGGTTTCCGGGTGGCCGGGCTCCTGGCCGTCAGGCGCCGCAGGAGCGGAGGAACTTGCGGGTGCGGACCGCGATCGGCAGCGGCTTGTCCGGTTCGCAGGGGTACATGTCCTGCTCGACGATCGCGAACAGGTCCACGCCCAGCTTCTGGGCGGCCGTGAGGACCGGGCCCAGCTCCGGTACACCGGCGGGCGGTTCGCACATCACGCCGCGCTGCACGGCGGGGCCGAACGGGATCTCGTTCGCGACCACGTCGGCGAGGATCTCCGGGTCGACCTGCTTGAGGTGCAGATAGCCGATGCGTTCGCCGTAGGTCTCGATCAGCTTGACGCTGTCGCCGCCGCAGTAGGCGTAGTGGCCGGTGTCGAGGCAGAGGTTGACCAGGGAGGAGTCGGTGGAGTCGAGGAAGCGCTCGACGTGTTCCTCGGTGTCGATGTGGGTGTCGGCGTGCGGGTGGACCACGATGTCGAGACCGTAGGTGTCCCGCACCTGGCGTGCGAGGCGTTCCATGCCCCGGGTGAGGTGGCCCCACTGCTCGGTGGTGAGCTCCGGGGCCTCCAGGATCTCGGCGGTCTTGTCGTCGCGCCAGAAGGACGGGATGACGACGAGGTGCTCGGCGCCCATGGCCTGGGTGAGGGAGGCGACCCGGCCGACCTGCTCCCAGGTGGACTCCCACTCGGAGGGGCCGCGGTGCAGTCCGCAGAAGATGGTGCCGGCGGAGACCTGGAGGTCCCGCTTCTTCACCTCGTCGGTGAGGCGGGCGGGGTCGGTGGGGAGGTAGCCGTAGGGGCCGAGTTCGATCCAGGAGTAGCCGGCCTCGGCGACCTCGTCGAGGAAGCGCTGCCAGGGCACCTGCTGCGGGTCGTCGGGGAACCAGACGCCCCAGGAGTCGGGGGCGGAGCCCACCCGGATGCGGTCGAGCGCGACTGCCATGTCAGGTCTTTCCTTCCGGGGATGCCGCTGCGGGGGTCTGGAGGTCCTCCGCCTCGGGGAGTTCCTCCACGTCGACGCCGCGCACCTGCGCCAGCTCGTGCTTGAGGGCGGCGAGTTCGGTGCCGCCGGCCATGTGGTGGGTGAGTTCCTCGAGGGTGACGTCGCTGCGGGCGGCGGAGAGTTCCACGGTGCCCAGGCGCAGGACGCTGAAGTGGTCGCCGACCATGTAGGCGTGGTGCGGGTTGTGGGTGATGAAGATGACGCCGAGGCCGCGGTCGCGGGCGGCGGCGATGTACTTCAGCACCACGCCGGACTGTTTGACGCCGAGCGCGGCGGTGGGCTCGTCGAGGATGAGGACGCGGGCGCCGAAGTAGACGGCGCGGGCGATGGCCACGCACTGGCGCTGGCCGCCGGAGAGGGTGCCGATGGGCTGCTCGAGGTCGTCCAGGACGATGCCCATGTTGCGCAGTTCCTCGTCCGCGGTCCTCTTCATCCGGTCGATGTCGAGGCGGCGCAGGGGCCAGGGGCCCCTGGTCATCTCGGAGCCGAGGAAGAAGTTGCGCCACACCGGCATCAGCGGGACGACGGCGAGGTCCTGGTAGACGGTGGCGATGCCCTGGTCGAGGGCCTCGCGCGGGGTGGAGAACCGTACCGGGGCGCCGTCGACGAGGAACTCGCCCTCGGTGTGCTGGTGCAGCCCGGAGATGATCTTGATGAGGGTGGACTTGCCGGCGCCGTTGTCCCCGAGGACGCAGGTCACCTTGCCGGGGTGGACGCTCAGGTCGACCCCGTGCAGGGCGCGGATGTTTCCGTAGGACTTGCCGGCGCCGCGGAGTTCGACCAGGGGGCGCTCCCCGTCCGGGGCGGTGTCCTTGAGGACGGCACCGTGGGTGCCGGTCGTGTCGTCGGTCATCGCTGTCACCTCCGGGTCGCCGTGCGCTGGACCCACAGATTGATGAGGACGGCGCCGAGGAGCATGACGCCGAGGAAGGCCTTGAACCAGTCGGGGTTCCAGCCGGCGTAGACGATGCCCTGCTGCACCATGCCGAACATGAAGGCGCCGAAGACCGGGCCGATCGCGGAGCCGTAGCCGCCGGTCATCAGGCAGCCGCCGATCACCGCGGCGGCGATGTAGATGAGCTCCTGGCCCACGCCCTCGCCGGACTGCACGGTGTTGAAGGAGAAGAGCTGGTGCATGCCGACGAACCAGGCGCCGAAGCCGACCAGCATGTACAGGGAGATCTTGGTGAAGTTCACCGGTACGCCGACGGCGCGGGCGCTCTCCTTGTTGCCGCCGACCGCGAAGATCCAGTTGCCGTACTTGGTGCGGAGCAGCACCCAGGCGGCGAGGACGGCGAAGACCAGCCACCACACGATGGTGATCTTCACCTGGACGCCGCCCAGCTCGAAGCTGGAGGCGAAGAGGGCCTTGGCCTGGTCGAAGCCGTCCATGTCGCTGATGTCGTCGGTCGCGACGTTCCCGGTGACCGTCTTGGTCACGGCCAGGTTGATGCCCTGGAGGATCAGGAAGGTGCCGAGGGTGACCAGGAAGCTGGGCAGGCCCGTCTTCATCAGGAACCAGCCGTTGAACATGCCGACGGCGAGGGACACCGCGAGGGCGGCGATGACGCCCACCCACACGTTCATGGACAGCTGGTAGGCGAGCATGCTCGCGGTGAGCGCCGAGGTGACCACGGCGACGCCGGCCGAGAGGTCGACCTCGCCGCCGATCATCAGCAGCGCCACCGGCAGGGCCATGATGCCGATGGTCGAGGACTGGTACAGGATGTTCGCCATCGAGCTGCTGTCCCGCATCGGCGGGGCGGCGATCAGGAAGAACACCAGAACGACCACGACGCCGAGGAAGACGCCGACCTCGGGCCTGGTCAGCAGCCTGCGGAGCGGTGTGCGCGGCGCGGTGCGGCCGTCGTTCGCCTTCGGGCCGGAGGCTGGCGGTGGGGTCACCGCCGGCTCAGCCTGTCGGGTCATGCTCATCACCGAGTGCCCTTCGCGGCGTACTCGGCGACCGCGTCGACGTTGGACTTGTCGACGAACGCAGGGCCGGTCAGCACCGGCTGCTCACCGCCGCCGCTGTAGTTGCCGTTGTTCTCGTAGAGCCACAGACCGTCGATGGCGAGGTAGCCCTGGAGGTAGGGCTGCTGGTCCACGGCGAACTCGATGTCGCCGGCCTGGATCGCCTTGGTCAGGTCCTTGTTGAGGTCGAAGGTGGCGACCTTCGCCTTGCTGCCGGCGTCGCCCACCGACTGCACCGCGGTCGGCGCGAAGGGGGCGCCGAGGGTGGCGACGTAGTCGATGGCGGAGTCCTGCTTGAGCTTGGCGGTGATCGTCGACTTCACCGACGGCATGTCGACGCCGTTGACGTTGAGGATCTGGGTCTTGCCCTCGAAGGTCTTCTTCAGGCCGTCGCAGCGCTGGGTCAGGCCGACGTTGCCCTGCTCGTGGATGACGCAGACGGTGTTCTTCGCACCCACCTCGTTCAGCTTCTTGCCGAAGGCCTCACCCGCGACGGACTCGTCCTGGCCGAAGAACTCGAGCAGGCCGAGGTCCTTCCAGTCGCTCAGGCCGGAGTTGATGCCGACGACGGGTATGCCGGCCTGCGTCGCCTTGTCGATGACGCTCTTGAGCGCGTCCGGCTTGGCGAGGGTGACGGCGATGCCGTCGACCTTCTGGTCGATCGCGTTCTGCACCAGGTTGGCCTGGTTGCCCGCGTTCGGGTCGAAGGAGTAGACGAGCTTGACGTTGTCCTTGGCGGCGGCGGCCTCGGCGCCCTTGCGGACGATGTCCCAGAAGGTGTCACCGGGAGCCTGGTGCGTGACGAGGGCCACCGTCATGCGGGGCGTGCTCGCCTTGCCGTCCGAGGAGGCGTCCGCGCCTTCCTCGGACTTCTTGCCACCGGAACCACTGGAGCAGCCGGCAAGGGTCAGGGCAGCCGCCGCGGCCACCGCGACGAACGGCGCGATTCTGCGGGGGCGGTTGTGAGAAGAGCGGTCCATCTTAGCCTGCACCTCACTGTGCTACGCGGGAAAAGGGCGGGTTCCGAGGATCCTCCCCGGAGCCTCGGACGTCCGGTCTGTCGTGCGAAACGGCTGTCGTGTTGGGACGGGATCAAAGCCCTTGCCGCGCACTCTGTCAATACTTTGTTAAGACATCATTTCACTAGCTAGTCCGAATGTAAGTACAAACTATTGACAGCGTTGCCCTCCGCGACCTACACCTGAGAGGCGGCAGGTCCCTGGCTTCCACGTCCCCACCGTCGCAGGGCGCCAGGGGACCCGCATCCCCTGCAGTTCGAGGAGCTTCGCTCGATGACTGACTCAGACGCACCACAGTATTTCGACCTGATCACCTCGGGTCGCATCGGGGTCGACCTTTACCCGTTGGAGACCGACGTTCCGCCTGCGAAGGTCGAAACATTCGGAAAGTTCCCCGGTGGTCCGGCCGCGAACGTCGCGGTGGCCGCCGCCGTGCCACCGGGCGACGCGCGCCTGCCGAGCCTGTCCTGAACGGAGTCCTCTCGTGAACCTCAGCATCTGTGACCTCACCGCGGTCCGGGCCCGGCATCCGGAGGCCGTCGCCGAGGCGGCGGCCCGCCGGGCGCGCCGCCCGCTGATCGGCGACAGCGGGCGGCTGATGATCGTGGCCGCCGACCATCCCGCGCGGGGCGCGCTCGGCATCGGCGACCGGCGGCTGGCCATGGCCGACCGCGCCGATCTGCTGGAACGCCTCTGCGTCGCGCTGTCCCGGCCCGGCGTCGACGGGGTGCTGGCCACCGCCGACGTCCTGGAGGACCTGCTGCTGCTCGGCGCGCTGGAGAACAAGGTCGTCATGGGGTCGATGAACCGCGGCGGGCTGGCCGGCTCGGCCTTCGAGATGGACGACCGCTTCACCGGCCACCGCCCCGAGGACATCGAGCGGTTCGGCTTCGACGCGGGCAAGCTGCTGGTCCGCATCGACTACGACGACCCGGGCTCCCTGACCACCCTGGAGTCCACCGCCCGCGCGATCGACGCCATGGCCGAACGCCGGCTCCCGGTGTTCGTGGAGCCGTTCATCTCGCGCCGGGTCGACGGCAGGGTCCGCAACGACCTGTCGGCCGAAGCCGTCATCCGGTCCATCGCCATCGCCTCCGGCCTCGGCGGCACCTCCGCCTACACCTGGCTGAAACTGCCCGTCACCGAGAACGCCGACGACATGGCGGAGGTCCTGCGCGGCTCCACCCTGCCCGTCGTCCTGCTCGGCGGCGAGGTCGGCGACCAGGAGGCCGCGTACGAGCGGTGGGGCAAGGCGCTGCGGCTGCCCTCCGTGCAGGGCATGGTCGTCGGCCGCTCGCTGCTCTACCCGGCGAGCGGCACCGTGGAGTCGGCGGTGGACACCGCCGTCGGCCTGTTGTGAGAAGCCCGTCGAGAGACTCGTCGAGAAGCCCGTTCCGAGACGGAGGCATGCCATGAGGTACCACCTTCCCGCGGGCAAGGCGCACGCCGGCCCCTACGTCGTCGACGTGACCCCCGAGACCGCCGGCTGGGGGTACTCCAGCCTGCGCGTGCTGGAACTGCCGCCCGACGGCAGCCACACCTTCGACACCGGCGACAGCGAGTGGATCGTGCTGCCGCTGAGCGGCGGCTGCACGGTCGTCGCGGACGACGACTTCGGCCACGACACCTTCGAACTCACCGGCCGCACCGGCGTGTTCGACGGCGTCACCGACTTCGCCTATGTGCCGCGCGACGCCCGCGCGAGCGTGACCTCCGCCGCCGGCGGCCGGTTCGCGCTCACCGGCGCCCGCTGCACCCGCCGCCTGCCCGCCCGCTACGGGCCGGCCTCGGACGTCCCCGTGGAGCTGCGCGGCACCGGGAACTGCTCCCGGCAGGTCAACAACTTCGGCGCGGCGGGCACGTTCGAGTGCGACAAGCTGATCGCGGTGGAGGTGCTCACCCCGGGCGGCAACTGGTCGTCCTTCCCGCCGCACAAGCACGACGAGCACCGGCCGGGCGAGGAGTCCGTGCTGGAGGAGATCTACTACTTCGAGTTCGCCGGCCACGACGGCGTCCCCGGCCTCGGCTACCAGCGGGTCTCCCCCTCCGGTCCGGGCCGGGAGACGGACGTGCTCGCCGAGGTGCGCGACGGCGACGTCGTCCTCATCCCGGACGGCTGGCACGGGCCGTCCATGGCGGTGCCCGGCCACCACATGTACTACCTCAACGTCATGGCCGGCCCGGAGACCGAACGGGCCTGGCTGATCTGCGACCATCCCGACCACGCCTGGATCCGCGACACCTGGCCGGACCGGCCGGTCGACCCCCGTCTCCCCCTCTACACCGCCCCGGAGAGGTCCGCATGAGCGCCGCCACCCGCCGACTGACCACCGCCCAGGCCCTGGTGCGGTTCCTGTCCGCCCAGTACACCGAGCGGGACGGTGTGCGCCGCCGGCTGATCGCGGGCACCTGGGGCATCTTCGGCCACGGCAACGTGGCGGGCGTCGGGCAGGCACTCGTCGAGTACTCCGACGTCATGCCGTACCACCAGGGCCGCAACGAGCAGTCGATGGTGCACGCGGCCGTCGCCCACGCCCGCCAGCTCAACCGGCTCTCGGCGCAGGCCGTGACCACCTCGATCGGCCCCGGCGCCACCAACCTGGTCACCGGCGCCGCCCTCGCCACGATCAACCGGCTGCCGGTGCTGCTGCTGCCCGGCGACTACTTCGCCTCGCACGCCGCCGACCCGCTGCTCCAGCAACTGGAGCACCCGGTCGAGGCCGACGTCTCCGTCAACGACACCCTGCGCCCCGTCTCCCGCTACTTCGACCGGATCACCCGCCCCGAGGCGCTGATCGCCTCCGCGCTGAACGCGATGCGGGTGCTCGCCGACCCGGCCGAGACCGGCGCGGTCACCCTCGCACTGCCGCAGGACGTCCAGGCCGAGGCGTACGACTGGCCCGAGGAGTTCTTCGCCGACCGCGTCTGGCCCGTACGGCGTCCGGCGCCCGACCCGGCCGAGCTGGCGGCGGCCGTGGCAGCCGTACGGGCCGCCCGGCGCCCGCTGATCGTCGCCGGCGGCGGCATCCACCACAGCGAGGCCGAGGAGGCGCTCAAGGCCCTCGTCGACGCCACCGGCATCCCGGTCGCCTCCACCCAGGCCGGCAAGGGCTCCCTGCGCCACGACCACCCGGCCGACCTCGGCGGCATCGGCCACACCGGCACCGCGGTGAGCGACGACCTCGCCCGCGCCGCCGACCTGGTGATCGGCGTCGGCACCCGCTACACCGATTTCACCACCGCCTCCGGCACCCTCTTCCGCCACCCGGACGTCCGCTTCCTCAACCTCAACATCACCGGCTTCGACGCCCACAAGCTGGCGGCGCGCACCCTGGTCTGCGACGCCCGCACCGGACTCGAGCAGCTCGCCGGCGCGCTGGCCGGACACCGCGTGGACGCGGCGTACGAGGCCGAGTACCGCGCCGGCAAGGAGCGCTGGGAGCAGGTCGTCGAGACCGCCTACCGCGCCGACGACGAGAACGCCGTGCCGACCCAGACCCAGGTGCTCGGCGCGCTCGACGCGGTCGTGGGCGACACGGACGTGGTGATCAACGCGGCCGGTTCGCTCCCCGGCGACCTGCACAAGCTGTGGCGTGCGCGCAGCCCGCGCCAGTACCACCTGGAGTACGGCTACTCCTGCATGGGCTACGAGATCCCGGCCGCCCTCGGCGTCCAGCAGGCCGCGCCCGGCACCCCGGTCTGGGCGCTGGTGGGCGACGGCACGTACCTGATGATGCCGACGGAGATCGTCACAGCCGTCCAGGAGCGGCTGCCCGTCAAGATGGTCCTGATCCAGAACCACGGCTACGCCTCCATCGGCGGCCTGTCCGAGGAGACCGGCGGCGAACGCTTCGGCACCGCCTACCGCCACCGGGCCGAGGACGGCACCTTCACCGGCGCCCCGCTGCCCGTCGACCTCGCCGCGAACGCGGCCAGCCTGGGCATGGACGTGCTGCGCGCCAAGACGGTGCGGGAGCTGCGGGACGCCCTGGCGCGGGCCCGTGCCGCCGACCGGCCGACGTGCGTGTACGTCGAGACGGACCCGGCCCCCACCGCTCCCCCGGCCGAGGCCTGGTGGGACGTGCCGGTGGCCGAGGTCGCCTCCCGGGAGACCGCCGTGCGGGCCCGCGAACGGTACGAGGCCCGGGTCGCCGAACGCCGCCGCCACCTCTGACCGGTTCCCGAACCGACCGTCCCCGACCGCGCCCTCGACAGGGAGGCACCCCATGGCGAAGTCCGGTGACCGGCCCCGTGCCGTGACCGAACCCGCGCTCAGCACACTGGACTTCGCCCTGGACCGGGGCAGTCCGGTACCGCTGTACCACCAGCTCGCCCAGCAGTTGGAGGCGGCGATCGAACGCGGTGTCCTCGCCCCGGGCGACCTCCTGGGCAACGAGGTCGACCTCTCCCTGCGCCTCGGCCTGTCCCGCCCCACCGTCCGCCAGGCCATCCAGTCCCTCGTCGACAAGGGACTGCTGGTCCGGCGGCGCGGGGTGGGCACCCAGGTGGTGCACAGCCGGGTCAGGCGGCCACTGGAACTGAGCAGCCTCTACGACGACCTGGAGGCGGCGGGGCAGAGCCCGACCACACGGGTCGTACGCCACGAGACGGTCCCGGCGCCCGCCGGGGCGGCCGCCGCGCTCGGCCTGGCAGAAGGCAGTGAGGTCGTCCTGCTGGAACGCCTGCGCCGCACCCACGGCCAGCCGGTCGCCCTGCTGTGCAACTACCTCCCGTGCGACCTGCTCGACCTGGACGACGCCCGCCTGGAGTCGACCGGCCTGTACCGCATGATGCGCTCGGCCGGCATCACCCTGCACAGCGCCCGCCAGACCGTCGGCGCCCGCTCTGCCACGGCCTCGGAGGCATCCCGTCTGGACGAGAAGGTGGGCGCCGCCCTGCTCACCATGGAGCGCACGGCCTACGACGACACGGGCCGCACGGTGGAGTACGCCACCCACATCTACCGCGCCTCCCGCTACTCCTTCGACTTCCAGCTCCTGGTCAGGTCCTGAGGCCCGCGCTGAAGGGCGTGACCGGGCGCGGGAGGCGCTCACCGTCCACGGTGAGGTCGACCGCCTCGTTGAAGAAGGCCAGCCGCCCCCTGATCGCGGCCACGGCGGGCAGCGGATCGGTGTAGCTCCACACGATGTCCGGCGGTACGGCGCCCCCGCCGCGCCAGGACCAGTACCGGTCGGCCGTGCCCTTGTACGGGCAGTCGGTGCTGTGCTCCGTGGCCTCGAAGAGGTCCAGGCGGACGTCCTGGCGCGGCAGGTAGTAGCGGGTCGGCAGGGAGGTCTCGAACAGCAGGACCGGGGACCGGCTGTCGGCGACGACCGTGCCGTCGATCCCGACCCGGACGTGGCGGCTGCTCGGCACGGCGTCCACCCGGGTGTGCGGGTCGCGGGGATGGACGAAGATCTCCTCGTCCTCCTCGTACCAGTGGTCGAGTCCCGTGTCGGTGCGCCGGAACCACTCGAAGGCGAGGTGGTCGGCCAGGTCCTCCGCGGGGAACGTCCAGGCCGCGTTCGGGCGCACCCCGTCGCCGGTCTCGAGGTCGTGGAAGACCGTCGAGCCGGTGTGCCTGCCCATGGGCGGGTCCTGTGCGGGGCGGAGGAGCTCCGTGCGCACCTCCGCACGGGGGAAGGCGTACTGCGGGACGGGCAGCCGGGGCTCCCAGACGAGGAGCGGGTGGCGGCTGTCGACGACGGTGACACCACCCGCGGTACCGCGCACCCAGCGCTCACTGGGCTCCCACAGCAGGCCTTCGGGGGTCGCGCGGATGGTACGGGCGGCGGGGTGGGTGGTCATGACCGGCACTCCCTCCGGATGTCCGGTTGTCCCTTCCACGGTCCCACCGCCACACCCGGACCTCTCAGCACGCCCCGTCCGGCCGAGCCCGCTGCCCCGCCGTCAGGTTCTCCTCCCGCTGGGACCGGGATCCTTCGAGGATCGCGGTCAGTCCCTACAACTGCATGATCCGGTCGCGCAACCAGGAGTCGATGCCGCTGAGTGCCGTCCTGGCCATTGCCGTGGGGTGGCCCGTGAAGCCGTGGGGTGCGTCGGGGTAGACCCGGAGCTCGACGTCATTGCCGGCCGCTGACAACCGTCCTGCCAGCGCCAGGTTGTCTTCCAGCAGAACATCGGCGCTTCCGACGACCAGCAGCGTCGGAGGAAGCCCGCCGAGAACACCGTAGACGGGAGAGATGTCGGGAACAGTGCGGTCTTCCACATGACCGGCGTACGCCTGGATGAAGTACTC
Organism: Streptomyces sp. NPDC004051; assembly: GCF_053604275.1. Taxonomy (NCBI): domain Bacteria; kingdom Bacillati; phylum Actinomycetota; class Actinomycetes; order Kitasatosporales; family Streptomycetaceae; genus Streptomyces; species Streptomyces sp. NPDC004051. The sequence continues at coordinate 110,111 of NZ_JBSGHG010000016.1, forward strand.
GTCCGCGATGCGGCGGCCGGCCGGGGTTCGTGCGCTCAGGTCGTAGGTCCCGAACTGGAGTGCCGCGCCGGTGAACCGGCCGACGGCTCCTCTGTCTCTCAGCCGGAGCAGGGTCGCCAAGGCGAGTGTGGCTCCCGCGGAGCTCCCGCCGATCGCAAGTCGGGACGTGCCGAAGCGGGCCTCGGCTTCTTCGGTGAGCCAGAGTGCCGCCGCTTCGCAGTCGTCGGGTGCCGCCGGCCAGGGATGCTCAGGGGCCAGCCGGTAGTCGACGCTGACAACGGCGAGGTGCAGGGCGTCTGCGAGCTCGCGGTTGCGTTCGTCCCCTCGCGCTGCGGAGTCCATGAAGAAGCCGCCGCCGTGTATGTCCAAGTAGACGCCCCGCGGCGGACTGTCGACGGGAGTGAAGATCCTGACGGGGACACCCGCTTCCGCGGCTTCGACAGTCTCTTCGACGGCAGGCGGATCGGCGGCACGAGGAGCGGACCTCTTCGCTCGCGCCTCCTTGAGCTCCTCCAGCGTGCTGGGGCCACGACCTGCCACCCTCGACTTGTAGAAGTCACGAGCTTCCTCGACCTGCTCCGCGGGCACGTCGGCGAACAGTGCGCCCAGCGCGAATCGCATGCACCCTCCTCATCACTCGGACCCCACCTCCACGCTGTCGCCGACCTACGACGCGAGTCCCCCCGCCGCGATGTAGCCGGAAGTCGGCCCACAGGGCTCGCGGCATCCGACATCCCGCTTGACGGGACGTCATCCCGAGCCGGGCTTCCCGCTTGCCCACAGCCGCACCCGCATCGACCCCGCCCAGGCGTGAAAGGTCGCTGTTTATTCTCCTTCGTTCCTACTCAAGGCCTTGAGCACGTGATCTAGCTCATTCGGCATCACGACAATGAGAACAGCGCCTTCGGAGGAGGTGCACTCAACGATCCTGGACCTGCCGTTGATCTTGATTGCTTCGCGCCGTGAAGGTGAACGCAGGCTGACCTGTCGCAACCCTGCCGGAAGCGATACTGCCGCACCGGCCCTGGTACGAGGCTCCCAAGCCATCGTGGAAGGGCCTATCACCATGCGCCCTCGAAGCCACCGTCCCTCAAGCGAGGGACGCCGGAGCAGACAGGGAACCTTGATCACATGCCCCTGAGCGGCACTTTCTGCACGTTGTTTCACCTTCCGGCGGAGCAGCCACACCGTCGACCCGGCTACTGCCGGCAAAACAACCAGTTCGATCACTGAAGCAGTCAAGCAGCATCCCACCCAGATACCCAGCTGCTCAACAGGCTTTCTCCATCAGAGGATTCGCCTTCGGCCGATCACCAGAACCCGCGAGAGACCACTGGAAACGGGCCGGTACCGGCCATCCGAACGGGGGGCCGCTGTCGACCGGCACCCTCCATGTCTCAGGGCCGTGGCCTGGGTGAGTGCGCGGCCCGCACTTTGCTCGAGCGAGCGCCGAGCGAGGACCACTGGGGAGTCCGTGCACGCCTTCCCCGCAACGAGCAGCAGGGCCTCGAACGGCATCTGCCGAACCGTTCAACCGGTCTCGATGAGCAATGCCTGCGCGGAAGCGTGTGACGACTGCCCTCGAAACGATCAAGGGCCCCTCCCCACCGAAGTGGAGAAAGGCCCTGACCTGGGCTCGACGCCCGTCCTGCACCGTCGGGACGACAGGATTTGAACCTGCGACCCCTTGACCCCCAGTCAAGTGCGCTACCAAGCTGCGCCACGTCCCGGTGCGCTCACGTGCGGTGAAGCGCGTGATCACGCAGACAGCACTTTACCGCACACCGCGCCCCGCGCCGAAGCGAGGTCGGAGAGGGGACAATCGGCGTATGGACAGCACGGACAGGACCTCCCCGGACCGGACGACCGTCACGCGGGACCGGGACGGTGAGGGGCGGGCGCGCAACGCCCGGCCGCGGGACGGGCTGGGGCGGCCGCTGCCGTACGGCGCGGAGGGGGTGCCCCGGCAGCCCGAGGGGGTCGTCCGGCCGCCGGAGGCCAGCGTCGACGAGGCGCAGCGGCTGCTGGACGAGGGGATGCCGTTCCACGCGCACGAGGTGTTCGAGGACGCCTGGAAGTCGGGGCCCGAGGAGGAGCGGGAGCTGTGGCGGGGGCTGGCCCAGCTCGCCGTGGGGCTCACCCACGCGGCGCGCGGGAACCTCACCGGTGGGGTCCGGCTGCTGCGGCGCGGGGCGGGCGCGGCGGAGGAGTGGGCCGCGGGTGCCGGGTCCGCGCGTCCGCACGGGATCGACCTCGACGCTGTCGTCGCCTGGGCCCGGGAGCTGGCGGCGGAGGTGGAGCGGGGGGACGGCGTTCCCGTGGACGCGGGGGCGCGGGCGCCACGGCTGCGGGGCACGTCCCGGCGAGGATAGTTCCGGACGCGGTGCGCGGGGTGTCGGTGGCGTGCGGCAGACTCGGGGCGTGCGAAAAATCCATGTCATCGGTATCGGCGCGGGCGATCCCGACCAGTTGACCCTGCAGGCGGTCAAGGCACTGCGCGGGACGGACGTGTTCTTCATCCTCGACAAGGGCGAGGTGAAGGCGGACCTGACCGGGCTCCGCCGGGACATGCTCGACGCACACCTGCCGGAGCGGACGTACCGCGTCGTCGAGGCGCGCGACCCGGAGCGGGACCGGAGGGCCGGCGGCGCGGACTACTCCCCTGCCGTCGGTGACTGGCGCAGCGCCCGCGCGGACATCTACGAGCGGCTGATCGACGAGGAGCTCGGCGAGGGCGAGGTGGGCGCGTTCCTGGTGTGGGGGGACCCGTCGCTGTACGACAGCACGCTGGGCATCCTCGAGGAGGTGCTGGCGCGGGGCGTGGTCGCCTTCGAGTACGACGTGGTGCCGGGGATCAGCAGTGTCTCGGCGCTCGTCGCCCGGCACCGTACGGGGCTCAACAGGGTCGCCCGGCCGGTCCAGATCACCACGGGCCGGCGGCTCGCGGAGGGCTTCCCCGAGGGGGTGGACGACGTCGTCGTGATGCTGGACGCCCACCAGACCTTCCGGCAGTACGTCGACCGGGCCGACCAGGACATCCACATCTACTGGGGCGCCTACATAGGGACCCCGGACGAGATCCTCGTCTCCGGGCCGCTCGCCGAGGCCGCTCCCCGGATCGAGCGGCTGCGTGCCGAGGCCCGCGAGCGCAAGGGCTGGATCATGGACACGTATCTGTTGCGGCGGAACCCCGAAGGCAGCTGAGCTGCCCGGGATCCGCCGCGTCAGAACGGTCCCAGGCGTTCCAGGGCGCTCGGCACGTCGGGCACCGGGCTGACGCCCTGCGGCAGTGGTGGGCGGCGTACGACCACGACGGGCAGGCCGAGTTCGCGGGCCGCCGTGAGTTTGGCGGACGTCGCCGTTCCTCCGCTGTCCTTGGTCACCAGTACGTCGATGCGGTGCTCCCGCAGCAGGGCCCTCTCGTCGGCCACGGTGAACGGTCCGCGGTCCAGCAGGACGCAGATGTGCGGCGGCATGGGCGGTTCGGGGGGTTCCACCGACCGGACCGTGAAGTGGAGCCGGGTCAGCCGGGCGAAGGCGGCGAGGCCCAGGCGGCCGGTGGTGAGGAAGGCCCTCCGTCCGAGCCGGGGCAGCAGTTCGGCGGCGGCGTCCAGGGAGGGGACCGGGTGCCAGCGGTCGTCCGGTCCGGGCTGCCAGCCGGGGCGGCGCAGGACGATCAGGGGCACGCCGGTCGCGGTCGCGGCCCGTGCCGCGTTCGCCGTGATCCGCTCGGCGAACGGGTGCGTGGCGTCGACCAGGGCCGTCACGTCCTGCTCGCGGAGCCAGTCGGCGAGCCCTCTCGCCCCGCCGAAGCCGCCGACGCGCATCCCGCCCGCGACCGCTGAGGGCCGTGCCACCCGTCCGGCGAGCGAGGTGGTCACCCGCACCCCGGGGCGGACGGTCAGCTCGGCGGCGAGTTCGCGTGCCTCGGTGGTGCCGCCGAGGACCAGGACGTGTGCGGACATGACGCCGAGCGTACGAGGCCGGCTCCGGAGGGAGCGGGGGCGGGCCCGGAAGGGGGCGTCGGAGAGGCGCCGGAGGGGCGGTCCGGCGGATGTCGGACGTGCGCCGTGACCAGGACGCGAATGTCGGCGACGCCCGTGCCCCCGTACGTCCTACGATGACGCCGGCGACTGGAGGAGTCATGGCCGTGGACTTGAGCAGGCGGGCCTACCGGGTCCAGCGGTGGTCCGCACGGGTGGCGCTGGCCGCGGCCGTGCTCGCGGTGCTGTTCCCGCTCCTCTACGGAGGCCTGCGGGGGCTGGTGCTGCTGCTCTGCGGTGCGGTGGGCCTCGTCGTGAGCATCGCGGCCCTGTGGTGGACGCTGACCCTGCGGGGTCCGCTGCGCTGGGTGGCCGGGGTGGTGGCGCTGTGTGTGCCCGCGGCCGTCGTCACGCTGTTCGCCGTCACCCTGTTCTGGGTGCTGCCGCTGTCGCTGGCCCTGTGGGGGCTGGCCGTGTGGAGCGGCCGGTACGCGCTGCGGGGGACGGGGAGCGAGCGGCTGCGGGACCGGCCGGGGGAGTTGCGGACACCGCCGCCCCGGCGGCCGGTGCTCATCATGAACCCCCGGTCGGGCGGCGGAAAGGTGGGCCGGTTCCGCCTGCGGGAGAAGGCGGAACGCCTGGGGGCCCGGGTCGTCCTGCTCGATCCGGAGGTGCAGAACGACGTGGCCGCTCTGGCCCGGGAGGCCGTCGCGGACGGCGCCGATCTGCTGGGCGCCGCCGGCGGCGACGGCACGCAGGCGCTGGTCGCGGCCGTGGCCGCCGAGCACGGCATCCCGTTCCTGGTCATCAGCGCCGGGACCCGCAACCACTTCGCCCTGGACCTGGGCCTGGACCGCGGTGATCCGGCCTCCTGCCTGGACGCGCTCACCGACGGGGTGGAGCTGCGCGTCGATCTCGGTTTCGCCGGGGACCAGCCCTTCGTGAACAACGCGTCCTTCGGCGCGTACGCCTCGATCGTGCAGAGCCCGGCCTACCGGGACGACAAGATCGGCACCAGTCTGGAGCTGCTGCCCGACCTGCTCACCGGGCAGCAGGGTCCCCGGCTGGTCGCCCGCATCGGCGACACGACGCTCGACGCCCCGCAGGCGGTGCTGGTCAGCAACAACCCCTACCGCACCGACGATCCCTTCGGCCTGGGGCGACGGGATCGGCTCGACTCGGGCGTACTGGGTGTCCTCGGCGTCAAGGTGGAGGGCGCGGTGCACGCCGCCGCGCTGCTGCTGGACCCCGCGCCGAGCGGGCTCACCATCCTGACCGCCTCCGAGGTGGTCATCGAGGGGGACCGCGCGGAGATAGAGGCCGGGGTCGACGGGGAGGCGCTGGTGCTGCCGGCGCCCGTCCGCTGCCGTATCGCACCGGGCGTGCTCCGGGTCCGCGTCCCCCGCAAGCGGCCCGGCGTGGCGCCGCCGCCCCCGCGCTTGGACTGGCGGCGGCTGCGCAAACTGGCGGCGACGGTCGGGCGCACGGCGGCCCCCAGCCGGTTCCGGCACCAGGATCTCCCGCAGACGGAGGGCAGGGAGCCCTTTCTCGGCTCACGGTAGGTCCGACGCCCACACCGGCACCCACCGGCACCTGGCACCCACCGGCACCCGGCACCCGGCCCCGGCTCCGGCACCCGGCTCAGTGCAGCAGCAGTTGCAGGCCGCCCACCACCGTCGCCGCGATCACCAGCCGCTCGAAGAGCACCTGGTCGATCCGGCTCACGGCCCATTTACCGAGGAACGCGCCGGGCACGACGAACAGGACCAGTGCCGCGTCGAGCAGCAGCGACTCCGCGTCGATCAGTCCGAGGCCCACGCTGAACGGCACCTTGGACGTGTTGACGATCAGGAAGAAGAAGGCCGACGTCCCCAGGAAGCCCAGCTTCCGGAAGCCCGCGGAGAGCAGGTACAGGGACATCACCGGTCCGCCCGCGTTGGCGACCATGGTGGTGAAACCGCCGAGGACGCCGTACGAACGCGCCTTGAGCCTGCCGGTCCGGGAGGTGACCGCGTCGGGTTCGTTCCCGGCGCCGTCCCCCTGCGCCGCCCTCTCCGCGGTGCGTCGCCGCCACACCGTCACCCCGGACATCAGCAGCAGGATCGCCCCGATCGACGTCCGTACGATCTCGTCGTCCGCCCACATCAGGAAGACGGTGCCGGCCACGACGCCCGCGGCGACCGCCGGGAACAGCCGCCACAGCGTGGGCCAGTGGGCGTGCCGCCGGTAGGTGAGGACGGCGAGCACGTCCCCGGCGATCAGGATGGGCAGCAGTACGCCGGTGGAGGCGCGGGCGGGCAGCACCGCCGCGAAGACGGCGAGGCTGACCGTGTTGGCCCCGCTCACCGCGGTCTTGGAGAAGCCCACGAGCAGGGCTGCGAAGGCGAGGGCGGCGAACTGCCAGCCGTTGAGGTCCCAGAGCGTCATCGTGTTCATTGCGGGGACCGATGCTATGTCCCCCGATGATCGCGGTCAGCAGCGTCTCGCCTGATGGTCCTGCCGCGGGGGTCGCCGTGTTTGCACCGGAGCGTCCGGGGCACCCGCGCGGTCGGACGAGAAAGAGGAAAACGTGAAGGGAGTCCCCACCCCATGACCGTTGTGCGGAGCACGCTGCCCGACGAGGACCGCCGGATCGCCTGCGAGGCACTCCAGAGCACCCTGGTGGACCTCCTCGGCCTCTCCCTGATCGGCAAGCAGGCGCACTGGAACGTCGTGGGTCCGCGGTTCCGTTCGGTCCACCTCCAGCTGGACGAGGTGGTCTCGGCCGCGCGCACCGGCGCCGACACGGTCGCGGAGCGCTCCGCGACGCTCGGCGTGCCGCCGGACGGCCGTCCGGAGACCGTCGCCAAGGTCTTCTCGCTGCCCGTCCCCGAAGAGGGCTGGCTGCGGGACGAGGACGCCGTGCGGGTCATGACGGAGGCGCTGGGGACCGCGGTCGTACGGCTGCGCGAGCGCGTCGACGCCACCGAGAAGGCGGACCCGGTCACCCAGGACCTGCTGATCTCCGTCACCGCCGAACTGGAGAAACTGCGCTGGATGTTCGAGGCGGAGAACACCCCCTTCGGTTCCTGACGGACGCATCCGGCGCCCCGTCCCGGCGCCCCGGCGCCCACTTCCCCGCCCTCTCTCGCTCCCGCTTCCCCCGTCCCGCTCTCCCGTTCCCGGGACAGGGTGATCATCGCGCGGCACAATGACCGCGACGGCCGGATCCGGCCGGAGGAGCGAGGGAGGGCGAGAGACGTGGGCGAGAGCCGCACCCCGCCGGGGGTCCCGGCGCGGCCGGACACCTCTGTCGCGCACAACGCGCGCGTGTGGAACCACTGGGTCGGCGGCGAGGACGCCTACGAGGTCGACCGGCGGGTCGGTGACCGCGTCGCCTCGATCATCCCGGTCGTCCGGGACATCGCCCGCGCGGACCGGGAGTTCCTGGGCCGGGCCGTCACGTATCTGACCGGTGAGCGCGGGGTGCGGCAGTTCCTCGACGTGGGCGCCGGACTGCCGACCGCGGACAACACCCACCAGATCGCGCAGCGGATCGCTCCGGACTCCCGGGTCGTCTACGTCGACAACGACCCGGCCGTGTCGGCCCACGCCCGGAGCCTGCTCACCGGCGGCCCCGACGGCACGACCGCCTACCTCGACGCCGACGTGCGCGACCCGGACGCCGTCCTCGAACGGGCCGCCGCCACACTCGACTTCGACCGTCCGGTCGCGGTGATGATGCTGGGCGTCCTCAACTTCGTCCTCGACACCGGCGAGGCCCGTGAGGTCGTACGACGGGTCATGGCGGCCGTCCCCTCCGGCAGTTTCCTCGTGCTCACCCACCCCACCTCCGACGCCGAGGTGGGCGGCGAGGACCAGATCCCCGCGATGGCGTTCTGGAACGAGAACGCCACTCCCCCGATCACCGCCCGCAGCGCCGAGGACATCGCCGCGTTCTTCCAGGGGCTGAACCTGGTCGAGCCCGGTCTGGTGCCCTGCTCGCGGTGGCGTGCCGAGGCGGACGCCGCGGTCGTCGTACCGCAGTACGGCGCGGTGGCCGTGAAGCCCTGACGCCGTGCAACCCTGGCTCCGTGCAACCCCGACGCGACCGTCCGGACGCGAGCGTCGATCATCCGATCCGGCCGAGCCCCTCGAGGAGGACACACCGCCGCGGAGCGGCCGGCACCCCGCAAGCCCGAACCGTTGAAAGTATGATCAAGCGATGTCTGACACGACCGAAACCACGCCGGGTTGGCTGTCCTCCGACGAACTGGAGATGACACGTGCCCGCATGCCGATCCTGTACGTCGAGTCCGTCCCCGTCCGTGTCGACGACAGCGGCGAAGTCACCAGCGTCGGCCTGCTGTTGCGCATCGGACCCGACGGCACGGTCAGCCGGACGCTGGTCTCCGGCCGGGTGCTACACCACGAGCGGATCCGCGACGCGCTGCTGCGCCACCTGGAGAAGGACCTCGGCCCGGTGGCGCTGCCCCGGATCCCGGCGTCGCTCCAGCCGTTCACGGTGGCGGAGTACTTCCCCACGCACGGCGTCACGCCGTACCACGACCCGCGTCAGCACGCGGTGTCCCTCGCCTACATCGTGCCGGTGACGGGTGACTGCCGGCCCCGGCAGGACGCCCTCGACCTGGTGTGGTTCAGCCCGCAGGAGGCCCTGTCGGAGGCCGTGCAGAGCGAGATGCCGGGCGGGCACGGGGTGCTGCTGAGGCAGGCGCTGGCCCATGCGGGCTGCGTGAGCTGACCGGCGGGAACGACGCGAGCAGTCTCAGGGGGCGTCCGTGTTCTCCGGGCGGGTGAGGTTCGTCCCTGTCGAGGGGTCGAAGACATGTGCCTTGCCCATGTCGACCCGGAGTTCCACGGGCGCTCCCTCACGGGCGCGGGTGGCGGCGTCCAGCCGGGCCACGATCTGCTGCGCGGCCCCCGCGCCGGTGTCGCGCAGACCGGAGTCGGTGGCGAGTTCCTCCAGTTCGGTGCTGGTCACCGGTCCGCCCTCGGCGCCGAAGTGGACGTACACGTCGGAACCGAGCGACTCCAGCACGTCCACGGTGACCGTGAGGACGGGGCCCTCCGGCTCGCGGGCCAGGGACGCGTCCTCGAAGGCCTCGGGACGCAGCCCGACGATGACGTCGCGCGGCACGTTCCGCCGTTCCAGCGCCTGACGCGTGCGGTCGTCGAGCGGCAGGTCGCCCAGCGGTGAGCGCAGCACACCCGCCTCCAGGACGGCGCCGACGAAGTTCATCGCCGGGGACCCGATGAAGCCCGCGACGAAGAGGTTGCGCGGCCGGTCGTAGAGGTGTGCGGGCGGGCCGATCTGCTGGACCAGGCCCTGCCGCATGACCACGACCCGGTCGCCGAGGGTCATCGCCTCGGTCTGGTCGTGGGTGACGTAGACGGTGGTGGTGCCCAGGCGGCGTTGCAGCCGGGAGATCTGGGTGCGCATCTGCACCCGCAGCTTGGCGTCCAGGTTGGACAGCGGCTCGTCCATCAGGAACGCCTCGGGGTCGCGGACGATGGCCCGCCCCATCGCCACCCGCTGGCGCTGGCCGCCGGAGAGGTTGGCGGGCTTGCGGTCCAGGAACTCGCCCAGGTCGAGGACCCGCGCGGCCTCCTCGACCTTGCCGGCGATGGTGGCCTTGTCCATCTTCGCCAGGCGCAGCGGGAAGCCCATGTTCTCGCGCACGCTCATGTGCGGGTACAGGGCGTAGCTCTGGAACACCATGGCGACGTCCCGCTCCTTGGGAGCGAGGTCGTTGACGACCCGGCCGCCGATGCGCAGGGTGCCCTCGGTGATGTCCTCCAGCCCGGCGATCATGTTCAGGGTGGTGGACTTGCCGCACCCGGACGGGCCGACCAGGATCACGAACTCGCCGTCGGCGATGTCGAGGTCCACGTCCTTCACGGCGACGGATCCGTCGGGAAAACGCTTGGTGACGCCCTCGAGGACGATCTCGGCCATGGGTGGTGCCTCCTTGCCTTCGTGACAGGCCTTGGTGGCAGGCCTTGGTGACAGGCCTTCGTGACGGGTCTTCAGGCGGCCGGGTCCGGGTGCGGTCCGGTCACCCCTTGACCGCCCCGGAGGTCAGTCCGGCCACGATCCGCCGCTGGAAGAACAGGACGAAGACGATGATGGGGATGGTGATCACCACGGCGGCGGCGGCGATCGACCCGGTGGGCTGCTGGAACTGGGAGCTGCCGGTGAAGAACGCGATCGCGGCGGGCACCGTCCGCGCGGACTCGGTGGAGGTCAGCGAGATCGCGAACAGGAAGTCGTTCCAGCAGAAGATGAACACCAGGATGGCGGTGGTGAACACGCCCGGCGCGGCCAGCGGCACGATGACCAGCCGGAACGCCTGCGCGGGCGTGGCGCCGTCCACCTTTGCGGCCTTCTCCAGGTCCCACGGGATCTCCCGGAAGAACGCCGACAGGGTGTAGATCGCCAGCGGCAGCGAGAAGGTCATGTACGGGATGATGAGCCCGATCCAGGTGTCGAAGATCCCGATGGCCCGCTCGATCTCGAACAGCGGCGACACCAGGGAGATCGGCGGGAACATGGCGATCAGCAGCGACATCCCGATGAGCAGCCGCTTGCCGGGGAACCGCAGCCGGGCCACGGCGTAGGCGGCCATGGTGCCCAGGATCACCGCGATCACCGTGGCGATCAGCGCGATGCCGATCGAGTTGACCAGTGCCCGGGTGAACTGGGAGGTCTCGAAGATGCCCCGGTAGTTCTCCCAGGTCCAGTCCCGGGGGATGTAGCTGCCGTCGGAGAGGGTGGCGGGGTCCTTGAACGACAGTGCGGCGATCCACCACACCGGGAACAGGGCGTACAGCACCACGACGACGTTGGCGACGCCCCAGCGGGTCGCGTGCGTCCTGCCCGCGGCGGCCATCAGCGCTTCACCTCCGCGCCGGGTGCGGCGGCGCCGAACAGCTTGACGAAGGTGAAGGCGATGATCCCGACGCAGAGGAAGATCAGGACCGAGATCGCCGAACCGATGCCCAGGTTCAGCGCGGTGAACAGGTTGTCGTAACCCAGGATCGACAGGGAGCCGGTGCCGTGGGCGCCCGAGGTCAGGACGTAGATGTTGTCGAAGATCCGGAAGGCGTCCAGGGTGCGGAAGAGCAGCGCGACGAGGATGGCCGGCTTCATCAGCGGCAGGACGACCCTGGTGAACCGCTGCCAGGCGGTGGCGCCGTCCACCATGGCCGCCTTCAGGGTCTCCTCGGGGACCAGCGCGAGGCCGGCGAGCAGCAGCAGCGCCATGAACGGGGTGGTCTTCCACACCTCGGCGAGGATGATCAGCCAGAGCGCGGGCCACTGCTCGGTGAGCGGGGCCTCTCCGCCGGGCAGCAGTTCGGCCAGGTAGCCGAGGTCGGGGGTCCAGGCGTACTGCCAGGAGAAGGCGGCGACCACGGTGACGATGCCGTACGGGACGAGGACCGCGGTGCGCACCGTGCCGCGCCAGAAGAGCGTGCGGTGCATCACCAGGGCGAGTGCCATGCCGAGGACGAGTTCGACGGCCACGGACACGACGGTGATGAACAGCGTCACCCAGAAGGCGTCCCACCAGAACGGGGAGGACAGCACCGCCCCGTAGTTGCTCAGGCCCACGAACTCGGCCCGGTCCGGGAAGCGCAGGTCGTAGCGCTGGAGGGAGAGGTGAACGGCGTATCCGACGGGGTAGGCGGTCACGGCGGCCATGACGATGACGGCCGGTGCGCACAGCAGCCAGCCGAGGCGCCGTTCCTGCCGGGCGCCGGCCGGGAGTGCCTTCCCGTTCTTGTCCGGGAGGCGGTGGTTCACGGGATCACACCCTCGGATCGCAGAGCGTCGTCGATCTGGTCCCCGATGGTGGCGACCGAGCTCTCCGGCTTGATGGCGGACGGTGGGGACAGTGTGTGGGCGATGACGATCGACACGTTCTGGTAGGCGGGGGTGGCCGGCCGCACGCTCGCCGACTCCAGGGCGGCCAGCACCTCCTTGGAGAAGGGGTACTGCTTCTCGAACGCCGGCTCGTCGTACAGGGCGCGCAGGGTGGGCGGAAGTCCGCCGTCGAGTGCGGCGGTGAGCTGGTTCTCCCGGTTGCGCAGGCACAGGGCCGCCTCGAAGGCGAGGTCCGGGTGGCGGGAGTGGGCGCTGACGGCGAGGTCGATGCCGCCGATGGTGGGCCGGGCGGGGCGGTCGGGGTCGACGCGCGGGTAGGGCGCCCAGCCGAAGTCCTCGAACAGCCGCGGGTTGTTCGCCTTCATCGACGGATAGACGAACGGGTAGTTGAGTTCGAACGCCGCCACCCCCGACTCCATGGCCAGGCGGTTCTGGTCCTCCATCTGGTTGGGCAGGGAGGGGTCCGCGGCCGGTGAGTCGGCGAGGTCGCGCATGAGGGCGGCGGCCCGGACGGCCGGCGGGCCGAGGGACGGCGCGGTGGCGCTCGGGTCGAGGACGGTGCCGCCCGCGCTGTTGACCAGCGTGTTGAACCAGACCGTCAGGCCCTCGTACTGGGCGCCCTGGATCTCCACGTAGTGCGGTTTCCCCTGCCGGGCGAGCTCGCGGGACATGTCCAGCATCTCGGACCAGGTCCTCGGCGGGGTGGGCACCAGGTCCTTGCGGTACCACAGGAGCTGGGTGTTGGTGTTGTACGGGACGGCGTACAGCCTGTTCTTCCAGGTGGCGGTCCGCAGCGGGACCCGCAGCGTGCCCGCGGTGGCCCGCCGTTTCGCCTCGCCCGTCCACTCCCGGATCCAGCGGGCCTCGGCGAACTCCGCGGTCCAGGTGACGTCGAGGCCCATGATGTCGATGGATTCGTCCTGGGCGGCGAGCCTGCGCACCAGTTGCTGGCGCTGGCCGTCGGCGCCCCGCGGCAGCTTGTTGTAGCTGATCCGGTAGCGGCCGCCCGACGCCCGGCCGCACCGGTCGGCCGCCTTCTGCAGGGCGCCGGAGTCGTCGGGGAAGTTGTACCAGTTGAGTGTGGTGCGGCCGGAGCCCTCCGGCTCACCGCCGCAGGCGGCGAGCGTGGACGCCATCAGCGTCAGCGCGACCAGCACCCGCGTCCGCGGCCGTCGCACCCCTCGGGACCGCCCGGGTCGCCGGGGCCGTCGCACCCCGTCGCGGTGGCCCGAGTACGGTCGGCCCCCGCACCTCGCGTGCACGCGCTCCCCACCTCGCTTCCGGGACGGCGGCGCGGGGGTCGGGCCCCGCGGCGGCGCTTACCCGGCGAACGTTAAGCAGCACACAGCGCGACATCAAGGACATCCACGGGCGAATCCGCCCACGGAGCGCGTCAGACGGCCCGCCAGACGTTGTCGAAGGCCGCGTCCTCGATGCCTCGCCGCTGCCGTACGGCCCCCAGTTCCATGACGGCGTCGTGGACGGCGGCCAGGACGGTGACGACCCGGTCGTCGGTGAGCCCGGTGGCCGGGTCCTCGGCCGGCTTCTCCCCGATCCCCGCGGCGGCGGCGAGGCCGGCCAGCACCGGTTCGCGGGACGCCCAGCGGTCGGCCGCCCGGCTCCGGGCCGACGTCTCGGCCGGCACCGGCGGACCCGCCCGGAAGGAGAGCCGGCGGGTGTGCGGCCGGGTGACCAGCCCTTCCGACTCCAGAGCGGCGAGATGGGCGGCGGTCAGACCACGGCCCCGGCGCCACAACCAGTCCTCGACGGATTCGTAGGGCGTCTGCCGCACGAGTGAGGACGCGGCCTCACGCAGCAGTCCCTCATTGCCGGCGGGCGGCATTTCGGGTACCACCCGGTGCTCGTCCAGGGTGACGGCCTCGGCCTCCATGAGGTCGATCAGCTCCGCTCCCGCGAGCGCGAGTGACAGCTCCCCCTGCGCCACGGGAGGGGTGGAGGGGGTGTCGAGGGCGACGAGCATCAGGTCCTGCGCCGTGGTCATGAGCGACTCCCTGTCGGTGGCCTCCGTCATCGGCTCTCCGCCCGGAGGGCGACGGCATCCCGGCAGAGGACACATCGTACGACCGCCACACCGGGGGACGACGAGAAAACCGCCTCCTCATCCATGAGAAGGCGGCCTCCGACCTGCTGCAAGCTGGTCGGGACGACAGGATTTGAACCTGCGACCCCTTGACCCCCAGTCAAGTGCGCTACCAAGCTGCGCCACGTCCCGATGCCCGTCTGACCTGGGGATTCCCCCGGATCAACGTGCACGGAAACAATACCGCACTCGGGACGGTGATCGCGCACCCGTTTGCACGGCGGAGCTTGACCTGAAGTTCGGTTGAGGTTGCACGATCGCCGTATGACGATCATCGAGGAACACACCCGTGCCTACGGGTTCGCGGATCTGCCCGGGCTGATGGGCCTGATGACCGGCGACGAGAAGCACGGACCGGCCGCCACCTCCACGCTGGACGTGCTGTGGGTGCTCTACGACCGGGTGCTGCGCGTCTCGCCGGAACGGACGGACGCCCAGGACCGGGACAGGTTCCTGCTGTCGAAGGGGCACGGGCCGATGGCGTACTACGCCGTGCTGGCCGCCAAGGGCTTCCTTCCGGTGGAGTGGCTGCCGGGCTTCGGTTCGTACGACTCCCCGCTCGGCCACCACCCCGACCGGTTGCTGGTGCCGGGGGCCGAGATCGGCAGCGGCTCACTGGGGCACGGGCTGCCGATCGCGGTCGGGACGGCGCTGGGGCTGCGCGCGCAGGGGCTCGACGGACCGGCGGTGTGGACGCTGGTCGGGGACGCCGAACTGGACGAGGGCAGCAACCACGAGGCGATCGCCTTCGCGGGGCCCACCGGTCTGGAGCGGCTGCACACCGTCGTCGTCGACAACTCCTCCGCCGGCCACGCCCGGCCCGGCGGGATCGTCGCGCGCTTCGAGGCGGCCGGCTGGTCCGCGCTCACCGTCGACGGCCGGGACCACGAGGCGCTGTACGCCGCGTTCACCGCGCCGCATCCGGGCCGACCGCACGTCGTCGTGGCCCGGGTCGAGCCGAAGCAGGCGTGAACCCTCCCCTTCTTTCGGCATGCCCTGTGGAAAGGACCGCATCCCATGGACACCATGCGTGACCGTTTCGCCCCTGTCGTCACCCGGCTGCTCGACGAGGACCCCCGGGTCGCGGTGGTCCTCGCCGAGATCGGCGCGGACGGCTTCACCGAGGCACTGCGCCGACATCCGGACCGGGTCGTCAACGTCGGCATCCGGGAGCAGCTCCTGGTGGGGGCCGCCGCCGGGATGGCGCTCACCGGCCTGCGGCCCGTCGTGCACACGTTCGCCAGCTTCCTGGTCGAGCGGCCCTTCGAGCAGGTCAAGCTGGATCTCGGGCATCAGGGTGCGGGGGCCGTGCTGGTGAGCGCCGCCGCGTCCTTCGACTGGCCGGCCGGCGGCTACACGCACATGGCGCCCGGTGACGTGGCGTTGCTGGACACCCTGGACGGCTGGACCGTGCATGTGCCGGGGCATCCGGACGAGGCCGAGACGCTGCTGCGGCACGCGGTGTCCGCCGGGGACGACAAGGTGTACGTGCGGCTGTCCCTGCAGTCCAACGCGCGTCCGCTGCCGGTGGACGGTGAGCGCTTCCGCACCGTCCGCGAGGGCCGCTCCGCGGTGGTGGTCGCCGTGGGGCCCGTCCTGGACGACGTCCTCGCGGCCACGGAGGGGCTCGACGTCACCGTCCTGTACGCCACCACCGTCCGGCCGTTCGACGCGGCCGCGCTGCGGCGGGCCACCGGGGCCGCCGGGACAGATGTGGTCCTCGTCGAGCCGTACCTGGCGGGCACGTCGACGGCGTCGGCCAACGACGCGCTGGCCGACGTGCCGCACCGGGTGCTGGGGCTGGGCGTGGGACGACGGGAGCTGCGACGGTACGGGCAGCTCGAGGAGCACGTCGCCGCGCACGGTCTCGACGCCGCCTCGCTCCGGCGGCGGATCGCGGGCTTCGTCGCGGGCTGAACGAACGGCGGCGCCCCTCGGTGTTCAGCCCATGGACGGCAGCCCCAGCTCGGGATGCGCCTCGAGCAGCCGGGGCGGGGCCGCCTGCCGCCAGGAGTCGGCGAGGATGTCGCGCAGTTCGTCCTCGCCGTCGAGGGCGGTGAGGCGGGCCCTGACCCAGGCGAACTGCGCCTCGTGGTCCGCGATCCAGAACTTCTCCGGTTCGGCGAGGACCAGCTCGTCACGCTCCTCCTTGGGGCAGCGCACGGCGATGGAGGTCTCGTCCTCGGGCAGGGTGGCGAACATCTTCCCCGCGACCCGGAAGGTGGGCATGCTCCAGGCGATCTTCTCCGTGGTGTCCGGCAGGGACAGGGCGATCCGTCGTACGTCTTCGGCATCCGGCATGTCAGGCACCGTAGCGACTGCCACTGACAACCGGTCACGGGGCGGGGACCGGCCGCCTACGGTGCTGCGGCGGCCTCGCTCAGGGCGTCCAGCACGGGCCGGATCAGCGGGTGCTCCTCGGCTCCCCGGCGCACGGCGGCGAAGACCCGGCGGGTGGGTGCCACACCGTCGACGGGGCGGACGACGACGCCCGTCAGGTCCGTGCCGCGCAGCGCCGAGCGCGGGACCAGGGCGACCCCCACGTCCGCCGAGGCCAGCGCCACCACCGCGCGGAAGTCGTCCGAAGTGTGCTCCAGAAGGGGCTGGAATCCGGCGTTCTCGCAGGCCAGGACGATCACGTCATGGCAGGGGTTGCCGGGGTAGGGGCCGATCCACGGGTCCTTGGCCAGTTCGGCGAGCGGCACCTCGGGCAGGTCGGCCAGCCGGTGGGTGAGGGGGACGACCGCGTCGAAGGGCTCCGCGTACAGCGGTACGTGGGTCAGCCGCGGGTCGTCGGCGGACGGCGCTCCCCGGTACTCGACGGCCACGGCGACGTCGATCTGCCGGTCCAGCAGCATCGGCAGGCTGGCGTCGCCCTCGGCGTCCTGGACGTGGATGCGGATACCGGGCGCCGTGGCGGCCAGGCGGACCAGGGCGGGCACGACGACCTGGGCGATCCCGGTCGCGAAGGAGGCGACGGTGAGGGTGCCGGCCGCGCCCGAACTGTAGGCGGCGAGTTCGGCCGCGGCTCGCTCCAGCTGGGCGAAGACCACATGGGTGTGGTCGAGCAGGATCTCGCCGGCCGGCGTCAGCCGTACCCCCTTGGCGCTGCGCTCCACCAGCCGGTGGCCGGTCTCCTGCTCCAACGCGGCGAGTTGCTGGGACACGGCCGAGGGGGTCAGATACAGCGCGGCGGCGGCCGCCGTGACCGTGCGGTGCTCGGCCACCGCACGCAGGATGTGGAGCCGCCGTGCCTCGATCATGAGACCGGATTCTCTCAGATCCTTCAGGCTCCCTCAGGCACCTTCAGGTCCCCTCAGGTCCCTTCCACCGCCGCCGCGCGCTCCGCTCAGGCGTCGAGTTCCGCCCGCGCCGCCACGAAGGCGTCCACCGCGCGGTCCACGTCCTCGGTGGAGTGGGCCGCGGACAGCTGGACCCTGATCCGGGCCTGTCCCTCGGGCACCACGGGGTAGGAGAAGCCGATCACGTACACACCGCGTTCCAGCAGCAGTTCCGCCAGGCGTCCCGCGCGGGCCGCGTCGCCGATCATCACCGGGGCGATGGGGTGGTCGCCGGGGAGGATGTCGAAGCCCTCCTCGGTCATCCGGCGGCGGAACAGGGCGGTGTTCTCACCCAGCCGGACCCTCAGGTCGTCCGCGGACTCCAGCAGGTCGAGCACCTTCAGCGAGGCCGCCGCGATCACCGGGGCGAGGGTGTTCGAGAACAGGTACGGCCGGGAGCGCTGGCGCAGCAGGGCGACGATCTCCGCGCGGGCGGCGACATAGCCGCCGGAGGCGCCGCCGAGCGCCTTGCCGAGGGTGCCGGTGAGGATGTCGACGCGGTCCATGACGCCGTGCAGTTCGGGGGTGCCGCGTCCGCCGGACCCGACGAAGCCCACGGCGTGCGAGTCGTCGACCATGACCATGGCGTCGTGGCGGTCGGCGAGGTCACAGATCTCGTCCAGCGGCGCGACATGGCCGTCCATGGAGAAGACGCCGTCGGTGACGACCAGCTTGCGCCGCGCCCCGCCCTCGGTGGCCTCCTTCAACTGGCGCTCCAGGTCCGCCATGTCACGGTTGGCGTAACGGAAGCGGCGGGCCTTGGAGAGCCGGATGCCGTCGATGATCGACGCGTGGTTGAGCGCGTCGGAGATCACCGCGTCCTCCGGGCCGAGCAGCGTCTCGAACACGCCGCCGTTGGCGTCGAAGCAGGACGAGTAGAGGATCGTGTCCTCCTGGCCGAGGAACGCCGACAGCCGGGCCTCCAGCTCCTTGTGCACCTCCTGCGTACCGCAGATGAAGCGCACCGAGGCCATGCCGTAGCCCCAGCGGTCGAGGGCCGCGTGGGCGGCGGCGAGCACCTCGGGGTGGTCGGCGAGGCCGAGGTAGTTGTTGGCGCAGAAGTTGAGGACCTCACCGGGCCGGCCGCCCGCGGTGACGTTCACGGTGGCGGACTGCGGGGTGCCGATCACCCGCTCGGGCTTGTGCAGTCCGGCGGCGCGGATCTCGTCGAGGGTGGTGCGGAGGTCGTCGCGCACGGAGTCGAACATGGGAAGGCTCCTGGTGGGTGAAGGTGCTCGCGGATGAGGGGGATGCCGGGGCGGGGGCGCCGGGGTCAGGACGTCCAGTCGAGGATGATCTTGCCGCCGCGGCCGCTCGCCGCGTCCTCGAACGCCGCCTCGAAGTCGCGGTGGGAGTACCGGCCGGTGATCACGGGGGCGAGGTCGAGGCCGCCCTCCAGCAGCACCGACATGGCGTACCAGGTCTCGAACATCTCCCGGCCGTAGATGCCCTTGAGGGTGATCATCGAGGTGACGATCCGGGCCCAGTCGACCGGGAACTCCTCGGCCGGCAGGCCCAGCATCGCGATCCGGCCGCCGTGGGTCATGTTGGCGATCATGTCCCGCATCGCCTCGGGACGGCCGGACATCTCCAGGCCGACGTCGAATCCCTCGCGCAGGCCGAGGATCCGCTGCCCGTCGGCGATGGCCGACTCCCCCACGTTCAGCGCCAGGCTCACGCCGATCTTGCGGGCGAGTTCCAGCCGCTCCTCGCTGACGTCGGTGATCATGACATGGCGGGCCCCGGCGTGCCGGGCCACGGCGGCGGCCATCAGGCCGATCGGTCCGGCGCCGGTGATCAGGACGTCCTCCCCGACGAGCGGGAAGGACAGGGCGGTGTGCACGGCGTTGCCGAACGGGTCGAAGATCGCGGCGACGTCGAGGTCGACGGGCACGCGGTGCGCCCAGACGTTGGTCGCGGGCAGCGCGACGTACTCGGCGAACGCGCCGTCGCGGCCGACGCCGAGCCCGATGGTGGCGCGGCACAGGTGCCGGCGTCCGGCCAGGCAGTTGCGGCACTTGCCGCACACGAGGTGGCCCTCGCCGCTGACCCGGTCACCGGTCTTGATCTCGTCGACGTCCCGGCCCGTCCCGACGACCTCGCCGACGAATTCGTGCCCGAGGACCAGCGGAGTGCTGATCGTCTGCCGGGCCCAGCCGTCCCAGGACCGGATGTGCAGGTCGGTGCCGCAGATACCGGTGCGCAGCACCTTGATCAGCACGTCACCGGGCCCGACGGCCGGCTCCGGAACGTCCGCGAGCCACAGCCCGGGTTCGGCCTTCTCCTTGACGAGCGCCTTCAACGCCACGGCTCCTGAGGGTGAGTCCCGGCTCCCGGGCACGCCGGAGCGGCCCGGGCCGGGAAGCGGAGTGGATGCGTACTGCAATCTGCCGTACGCCACCCTCACCGGTCCATCGAGGATTTCTTAAGCGTGGCCACAGCTTTCCTTCACGCCGTCACCCCATCGGCTCCACCCGGACCGCCGGGCCGTGCGCTCGGCCCCGGGCCCGTGGGTTCACCACGACAGCCCGTCGGCCTCTCCGTGTGCGAGGTGCTCGAGGTGCTCGAGGTGTTCGAGCCGTGCGACGAGATCCGCGGCCTGCTCCTTGATGGCGGTGAGCCCCGCCTGTCCCCAGGCCCTCGGCTGGATGTCGGAGACCGACACGGTGCCCAGCACCGTGCCGGTGCTGTCGAGGAGCGGGGCTCCCAGGTAGGAGCGCACCCCGAACTCGTCCACGACCGGGTTGCCCGCGAACCGCGGGTAGTCGCTCACGTCCCCCAGGACCAGTGCCTTGCGCCGGGCCACCACATGGGGGCAGAAGCCGTGGTCGCGGGGGAGTGACCGGCCCAGCAGGGCGCCGGTGCCGTCGCCGCGGACGACGGGCGCGACCGCCGGGGCGTGCAGACCGGCGAAGAACTGCCGGTCCTCCCCCAGGAAGTTGACCATGGCGTACGCCGCCCCGGTGAGTTCGGAGAGGCCGTACGCGAAGGCGTCGAGCGTGGGCTCGGGGCGTTCGCCCAGGCCCAGCCGGTGCAGTCGCCGGGTGCGGGCCGGGGCCTCCTTGTCCTCGGGGGTGAGCAGCAGACGACCGGCCGGGCGGGGCGGGTCGTAGCTCATGGGCGGGCTCCCTGGGTGTGGGCAGAACGCATGGACGGGCTCCGTGACGGTGTGCGGGGATCACATGTGGGCGCCCTGCCCCGTGGCGGGGGCCGGGGCGTGGGCGATGAGGTGGCGTACCAGGGTCAGCAGGGTCTGGACGCCCGAGCTGGAGATCCGGGCGTCGCAGCGGACGACGGGGATCTCGTCGGTCAGGTCCAGGGCGGCGCGGACCTCCTGGGGGTCGTAGCGGAAGGCTCCGTCGAACTCGTTGACGGCGATGACGAAGCCGAGGCCGCGCTGCTCGAAGAAGTCGACGGCGGCGAAGCACTCCTCCAGCCGCCGGGTGTCGGCGATGACGACCGCGCCGAGGGCGCCCTCGCAGAGCTCGTCCCACATGAACCAGAACCGTTCCTGGCCCGGTGTGCCGAACAGGTACAGCACATGCTCCGGGTCAAGGGTGATACGTCCGAAGTCCATCGCCACGGTCGTCTCGACCTTGTTCTCGATTCCGTCGAGCCGGTCGGTGGCGGCACTGACCGTGGTGAGCAGTTCCTCCGTGCTGAGCGGCGCGATCTCGCTGACCGCGCCGACGAAGGTGGTCTTGCCCACACCGAACCCGCCCGCCACGAGGATCTTGAGCGCGGTGGGGAACGGGTCGGTGCCGGTGCCGCGGTCAGAGCTGTCGTCGTAGTCCATCGAGCACTGCCTCCAGAAGGGCCCGGTCCGTCGGGTTGTGGTCGAACACGGGGGGTTTGGTGGTGAGCCCCCCGCAGTCGACGAGGTCCGCCAGCAGCACCTTGGTGACGGCCACCGGCAGCTTGAGATGGGCGGCGACCTCGGCGACCGGGAGGGGCGCGCGGCACAGGTCGAGTGCCTGCGCGTGCTCGGGGCCGAGGTAGCCGAAAGGGGTGGCCCCGGTGGCCATCACCTGTGACATCAGGTCGAGTTCGACGGTGGGGCGGGTACGGCCGTCGCTGACGGTGAAGGGACGCACCAGCCGCCCGGCCGCCTCGTCCAGCCAGGGGCCGTCGCCGGCCGTCGCCACGTTCAAGGCCTCATCACCGGGGGTTCTGCGGCGGGCTGCCGGGGAGCGGTCATCAGATACGGCCGGACGCTCTTGACCAGCATCGCCATCTCGTAGCCGAGCACCGCCGCGTCGGCCTCGCGGCCGGCCAGCACCGCGAGGCAGGTGCCGGACCCGGCGGTGGAGACGAAGAGCAGGGTCGAGTCGAGTTCGACGACGACCTGGCGGACGTCGCCGCCGTCGCCGAAGCGGATGCCGGCGCTGCGGCCGAGCGAGTAGAGACCGGAGGCCAGGGCGGCCATGTGGTCGGCGCTGTCCGCGTCGAGGCCGTGCACGGACTTCACCAGTCCGTCGCAGGAGAGCAGTACGGCACTCGACGTGTGCGGCACCCGTTGTACGAGGCCGCTCATCAGCCAGTCGAGATCGGACACGTGGGCGGTCGGCGCATCGCTCGCCATGGTGGATCGACTCCTTGGGGTACGAAGGTCTGCGGGAGCGGTGGGGGCGGGTGCGGGCGTGCTCATCCGGCGGGCGCGCTCCCGTCGTCCCGGGTGGTGTGGTCGGTAGGGGGCGCCGGCACCCCGTCATGGGCGCCGCGCGTTTCCCGGGACACCGCGGGCACGTGGTGCGCTTCCACGGGGTGGAACTGCACGGGGTGGGGTTCCACGGGCCGGGTCGGCAGCATGGGCGCCGTGGGACGGCCCACCGTGTGCTCGCCGGGGTTGTCGGTGCGGCCCGGGTCGTCGCGCCCCAGGGGGACGGCGTCGGTGGGCTGCTGGGTCTCGGCGAGGCTGACGCCCCGTTGGAAGGCCGCCATCAGATGGGGATCGTGACCGGCGACGTGTCCGGTCTCCTGACGCGGCGTGGGGCCGTCGCGGAGTTGGGGCACGAGGTGTTCCTGGGCGCGGCGGCGGGGCAGTCGGGGTCTGTCCACGGTGTCGCGCACCGTGCCGTCGCGCGGGGTGAGGGGGGCGGCTCCCGTCCCGTTCTCCGCGAGGGTCCGCCGGTCCTCGGGGTTGATGCCGGGCGTCGCCTCGGCCGGGTTGGCCCGTACCGCGCGGGCACCGCGCAGCGGCAGGGGTGGCGCCACTCCGTCGGGGGACTGCGGGGTCGCGGCGGGGGGCCGGTCGCGGCGGTGCGAGCGCGGTCCCGCGGCATGCGGCGCCGGGGTGCCGAGCGCCCCGGGCCCCGGCAGCGGACCGGGTCCCGGCAGCGGGACACCTCCGGGCGCGGGCACGGGGTGCTCGGGCCGGGGCGCCGGTCCGCCGCCGTACTCCGTGCCCGGCACGGCGTGGATCTCTCGCGGCTGTCCCGTGCCCGGCCCCGCGACCCACGGCTCCGCGCCCAGCAGTGACTGCGGCACGACGAGCACGGCCTGCACCCCGCCGTAGATGTTGCTCTGCAGCCTGACCTGGATGCCGTGGCGCTTCGCGAGCTGCGAGACCACGAACAGACCGATGCGTCCGTCGGCCAGCAGGCTGGCCACATTGACCTGGTCCGGGTCGGCGAGCAGGGCGTTCATCCGCTCCTGCTCGTCCACGGGCATGCCGAGTCCGCGGTCCTCGACCTCGACGGCGAGCCCGGAGGTGACGAGGCCGGCGCGGAGCAGCACCTGGGTGTGCGGGGCGGAGTACAGCGTGGCGTTCTCGACGAGTTCGGCCAGCAGGTGGATGACGTCGGCGACCGCGTGTCCGCGCAGGGTGCCGTCGATCGGCGGGACGAGTTTGACCCGCGAGTACTGCTCGACCTCGGCGATGGCGGAGCGCAGCACCTCGGTCATGGGGACGGGGTTGCTCCACTGCCGCCGGGAGACGGCCCCGCCGAGCACGGCGAGGTTCTCGGCGTGGCGGCGGATGCGGGTGGCGAGATGGTCGACGTGGAAGAGGCCCTTGAGCAGGTCGGGGTCCTCGATCTCGTTCTCCATCTCGTCGAGGAGGGAGATCTCGCGGTGCACCAGGGACTGCAGGCGCCGGGCCAGGTTGACGAACACCTCGAGTTTCTGTTCGCTGCCCGCCTGGCTGGAGAGCTGGGAGGCCTGCACGACGGCGGTGACGGCGCCGTCGTGCGCCCGGGACAAATCGGCGGCGAGCAGGTCGAAGTCGTCGGCGTTCTCCGGCGTCCTGTCGCGCTGCGCCCGGGGCGGCGGGCCCTCCCCCCGGCGCAGGGCGTCCACCAGGCCGCCCAGGTCGGCCTCGCGCCGGGCCGTGCTCCGGCGCAGGCTCTCCACCCGCTCTTGCACGGAGCGGGCGGCGCGGTCGGCGGCCACGGTGGCGACGACGATGCCGGCGAGGGCCACCGACCCGGCGCCGCCGAGCACGATCCACAGCGGGGCGCCGTGCCGCACCCCGGTGGAGCGGACCGTGAACAGCACGGCCGCGCAGGCGCTGAGGGCGACCGCGACGGGCGGCAGCACGGCGAGCCTCAGCAGTTGGGACCGTATCTGCGTCTCGGGGAGCGCGGGGGCGGGCCGGGAGGGCGGGCGTCCGTGCCGTCCGCCCTCCCGCCGGTCCGTGCGGGAGGCCGGGGCCCGGGAACCGGGCCCCGGTGTCCTCGCACCGGTACCGGTCCGTCGGTTCCGGGTGCCGGTCGCGCCCGAGACGCCGGCCGGGCCCGGCCGGCGGGGCCCCTCGCCCCGTCTGCTCCCTCGTCCGCCTTCTGCCTGCACGTACCGGTCCCCGCTCCCTGATCCGATCTGGTGGACATGGCCCCGGGACGCGATGCGCCCGACCGACACTCACCGTAGTCACCAGCGCATCACGTGCGGTGGCCAGTTGACAAACTTGCCCGGACAGCGTCCCGCTCTGGTATGAGCCTTCGTACGACAGACCGATGAACCCGTCAGGCAGTCACCCGGAAACGGTCGTCACTCGATCCGACCTGGTCAGAAGCGGTCATGAATACATGCCGAGGGCCGGGGAGCCCACGGCTCCCCGGCCCTCGTTTCCTCCGGCATCCACTCACCCGGGCCACCGCGACGGCCACGACCCCTCCGCCGCAGCGGCCCTCGGAGTTCCTTCACCCCCGAGGAGGGTCCGCGAAATTCTCACTCTCCGTAGCAACAGAGGCCATGACTTCCGGGCTCGCGGACTCCTGCCCCACGTCACTCCTCTCCCACCAGGTCCAGGTCCTCGTGGGAGGAGGCGGAGGGGTCCGTGAGGGGGTCGGGCAGCGGCCACTTGTGGTTCGGGACGTGCCCCACCTCCCGCCACCACGTCTTCGCCGGCAGCTCTCCCGCGGGCTCGAACGGCAGGCCCGGGACGGGGAAGGCCGCGGGCTGACCGACCGCGTCGGCGGCCGCCATCGTCCACTCGCCGGGCTCCGCCCAGGGGTGCGGCGCCAGGTTGAAGGTGCCCCAGTGGATCGGCAGGAGGACACCGTCCGGGCGGCCTCTCTGCAGGTCCAGATGGGCCTGGACGCCTTCGGCCGGATTCATGTGGATCTCGGGCCAGGAACCGGGTCCCGGGACGGGGTCCAGCCGGTCCTTGGGCCAGAAGTCCGAGTACGCGCCGATCTGGATCATCGTCGCGTCGAACGGTCCGTGGTCGGCGCCGATGTCCTTGAAGCCGTCGAAGTAGCCGGTGTCGCCGCTGTGGTAGACGCGGTGCTCCGCACCCGCCACGACCCAGGAGGCCCACAGGGTGTGCTGGGTGTTGCGCAGCCCCCGGCCGCAGAAATGCCGGGCCGGGGTGGCCGTGAGAGTGAGCCCGCCGACCCGTGTCGCCTCGTGCCAGTCCAGTTCGCGCAGCCGGTCGGCGGACACGCCCCAGTGCTCCAGATGGGCGCCCACCCCGAGCGGCACGGCGAACAGCGTGTCCGTGCCGGCCAGCGCCTTGACGGTGGGCAGGTCCAGGTGGTCGTAGTGGTCGTGCGAGATCACCACGACGTCGACCGGGCCGAGCGCGGCCAGCGGCAGGGGCACCGGGTGCAGCCGCCGCGGCCCGACGAACGGGAACGGGGAGCAGCGCTCGCCCCACACGGGGTCGAACAGGACCCGCTGACCGTCGATCTCCGTGAGTACGCTGGAGTGGCCCATCCAGGTGAGACGCAGTCCGGTGGCCGGCGGGCGCGCCAGGTCGGCGAGGGTGGTGGAGTGCACCGGCACGGCGCCGCGCGGTGCGCGGTTGTGCCGGGTCTCCTTGTCGAAGTAGGTCTTCGCCAGGTCCCGGGTCGAGCCCTCGGAGCGGGGCCGGACGGGGCCCCCGGGGTTCTGGAACACCCCGTCCCGGTAGTGCGGGGACCTGCGGATGCGCGCCATGCGCTCACCGCTCGGGTCCGCGCCGAAGGCCGCGGGCCGCAGCGCACGGAGCCCGGAACTCCGGGGACGGAAACCGGCCACGATGCCTCCCAGCAGAGTCGGTCGGACATCCCATTATGTGCGGACCGGCCGGGACCGCGGCGGCGGACGGGACGGAACCGGCCGCCCGGGGGCGACGGGCCCGCCGGGCTCCGGCTCCCGGGACGGGGCGCGGGCGTCCGCCCCCGTGCCCCTCCCCCGTGTCCCGTGCCCGCCGCGTCCGCCCCCCTTCCGGCGTCAGGCCACCGAGGCGATCCGCACCTTGATGTCGTCCGGGGACAGCGTCCCCTTCGCCGTCACGTGGTCCCCCGACGACTCCCCGCGCAGCCGGCGCCCTATCCACGGCACCAGGTATTCGCGCGCCCATTGGACGTCGTCCCGTCGGACGTCGAGGTTGCCGCGCGGCGGCAGCGGGGGCCAGGGCTGCTCCGGGTCGGCCGGGACGTCCAGGCCGAGGGTCTGGCCCGCGCGGAGCGCCACGCGCGTGTGCCCCTCGGGCGACAGGTGGAGCCGGTCGGCGTCCCAGGCCCTGCGGTCCTGGACGCTCTTCAAGGACCACAGGTCGAGCACCGGGCAGCCGTACCGGTCGGCGACGGCCCGCACGTGCCCGTTGTAGGTGGCGATCTTGCCGCGCAGATGCTTGAGCAGGGGCACGCCCCGGGTGTCGAACCCCGTGGTCACCAGGACCGTGCCGGAGACCGCCGTGAGCGCGGCCACGGCCTGCTCGAAACGCTCGGCCACCTCGTCGGGGTCGGTGCCCGGGCGGAGGATGTCGTTGCCGCCCGCGCAGAAGGAGACCAGTGCGGGAGCCAGTTCGACGGCCCGCGGAATCTGGTCGGCCATGATCTGGTCGAGCAGTTTCCCGCGCACCGCGAGATTCGTGTACCGGAAGTCGCCTTCGGGGCGGCGGTCGGCGAGAAGTACGGCGAACCGGTCGGCCCAGCCGACGAACGCCCCGTCCGGGCCGGGGTCGCCGACGCCCTCGGTGAAGCTGTCCCCCACCGCCACGTACGACCCGATCACTGATGTGCTGTCACTCTTCGAATCGTCTGCCACGAGGGGACATGATTCCCTTTCGAATGTGACCTACGCGACCGTAGGAAGGGGTTGACGCGCGGTGAGATAAGCCACTCCCCGAGCATTGTCCCGTTCCGGAATAGCCCTGTTCGCAAGAACGTTGAAGGGCCGAAACGCGCCGAAGGCCGGACCCCGGGATCGGGGTCCGGCCTTCGGCGTGTGTCAGGCGGGTCGCCGCGGGGTCAGGCGAGGGAGACGCCCTTCGCATTGAGGTAGGCGACCGGGTCCACGTCCGAGCCGTAGTTCGGCGTGGTGCGGATCTCGAAGTGCAGGTGCGGGCCGGTCGAGTTGCCGGTGGACCCCGAGAGGCCGACCTGCTGGCCGCCGCTCACGCTCTGGCCGGCCGAGACGGACAGCGAGGACAGGTGGGCGTACTGGGCGTAGTGGCCGTCCTCGAGCCGGATGACGACCTGGTTGCCGTACGCACCGGCCCAGCCCGCGGAGACCACGGTGCCCGGGCCGACGGCCTTCAGGGAGGTGCCGGTCGGAATCGCGAAGTCGACACCGGTGTGGTAGCCGCTGGACCACATGCTGCCGGCCACCTTGTAGGCGGTGCCGGGGCCGCTGCCGGGCACCGGCGAGCTGTAACCGGAGGTGTTCGCGGCCTGGTTCGCGGTCGCGGCACCGGAGGAGGCCTTCGGCGCGGACTGCTTCGGCGCGGAGGACGGAGCGGACGACGAGGGCGGCCCCAGGGGACCGGCAGGGCCGGAGGAGGCCGACTTCTTCGGCGTGCTCGCCGCGGCCTTGCCGTCGACCGAGAGCTTCAGACCGGGGTGGATGAGCGACGGGTCGTCACCCACGACCTCCCGGTTGTCGGCGTAGAGCTGCTTCCAGCCGCCGTCGACGTTCTCGGACTCGGCGATCTTCGCCAGGTAGTCGCCGCCCTTCACTGTGTACGTGCGGGCGCCGTCGCTCTTGCCGCTGTCGGCCTTCTTGCCGTCAGTCTTCTTGTCGGCGACGGAGAACGACTGGACGGCCTTTTCCGGGGCCGCCTGCGCCGGGGCGGCGTTCGCGCCGGTGGCGCCGAGGAGCGGCAGTGCGAGCGCTGCGCCACCGGCGCCGGCGACGGCTATGGAACGGGTGAAACGCGCAGCGCGGGGACGGCGGTGCTTACCCTCTGCGGGCATGACGAATTCCTCTCCGGCGCCTACGAGGTGAGCTGTCGGGTTCGGACTGGAGATGCCCGGCCGCGTCGGGACGCGGCTTAACCCCGAGCCTGTTCCGGAGACCGGGACAGGCAGTGGTACCTGTGGGTCCCCCGCTCCTGCCGTACACGGGTCAGTGTGTGCGGGCTCCGGGCGGCGGCAGGATTAGGCGTCCGTCCGGATCGATGGCGAACGTAGGCGACCACGGCGCAAAGGGACAAGCGCGATGTTCCGAACGAAGGCCCTTTTCCGTGATCCATTCACCTGAATTCCGTCACCCAGAGTCGTCCCGGATTTCCCGCACTCCCCGGATTCCCTTACGGAACAACGGAATTAGGTGAGCATGGCGACAACACATCGTCACCGATATGACGATGCTCACCACGCGCCCCCCACCTCCCCTTCTTTCGGTGCACTTTGTGGCGAAAACTGCTAAACGGACATAACAACTTCAATCGCCCTATCGGGTGCGTTCTGCTCCGGTCGGCCGGTCGCCCCGGAACGCCCCCGTCGACCGGTCCGCGGACAACTCATTGCCCCCGACAGGCATGTCGTATCGTCGGGTGACACCCGCCGGCGCCTCCCCGTCGGCGGCGAGAGGGAGGGGCCCCAGTGACGCAGCACATCCCGTCGACCGAACCCGAGCTGACCGGAGTGCGGAACTTCCGCGATGTGGGCGGACTGCCGACCGTGGACGGCCGCCGGGTACGCCACGGCGTGCTGTTCCGCAGCGGCCACCTCGCCCACGCCACCGCGTCGGACGCCGCCTTCCTGTCCTCCCTGGGACTGCACACCGTCTTCGACTTCCGCAACGCGGCCGACCGGAAGCTGGACGGCCACGACATCGAACTGCCCGGCGTGCGCCAGGTGAACCTGCCGCTGAGCGACCCGGCCGACGGCGCACAGTTCTGGAAGATGGTCCGCGACGGCGACCTGGACCAGCTGCGCTCGATCCTCGCCGACGGCAAGGCGGCGGGCCGGATGATCGCCTCGTACCGCGTGCTCGTCAGGAAACGCACCGCCGAGCACTCCCAGGTGCTGCGCTCGCTCGCCGAGGAGAGCGTCCCCGCGCTGATGCACTGCGCGGCGGGCAAGGACCGCGCGGGCCTGTCGGTGGCGGTGACGCTGCTCGCCCTGGGGGTGGAGCGGGACGCGATCTTCGACGACTACCTCAAGTCCGGCGCCAAGCACCGCCGCTACCGGGTGCGTCGCAGCGGCAGCTCCGCCTCGGCCTACTCCCCCGAGGTCATGGAGCTGCTCGACCCCCTGTTCGACGCCCGCGCCGAATATCTGTCGGCGGCCCTGGAGACCATCGAGGAGACCTGGGGCGGCGTGGACCCCTACCTCGAGACGGCGCTCGGGCTCACCCCCGAGAACCGGGAGCGACTGCGCGAGCGCCTGCTCGAGTGAGGAACCCCTCGTCCGGTGACTACTGCTTGGCGCCCAGCGCGAACAGCAGGTAGATGAAGGCCGCGAAGAGGTGCCCCACCACGACGTAGACGAACAGCCTCACCCACAGGGCGCGAGGGAACTTCTCCTCCAGGTCTTTCATGACACATCTCCATGGGTGGGGCCCAGGCACAGGGCGGCCGTGGGACTCTGCAACAGGGTATGGACGAAGAGCAGCTCGACCCCGTCGGGGTCCTGAGCGGCGATACGGTGCGGGGTCAGCGAGTCGAAGTGCGCGCTGTCGCCCGGGGCCAGCCGGTGCAGCGCGTCCCCGAGGCGCAGCAGCAGCCGCCCCTTGAGGACGTACAGCCATTCCTCACCCGGGTGGACCCGCACGATGCCGCTCTGGGAGCCGTGGGGAACCTCGACCCGCAGGGCCTGCATCCCGCGCCCGGGGGAGCCGGCCTGGCGGTACGTCCAGCCGCCCGCGACGGTCGGCTCCGTGTCGGCGGCGCGCAGCACCGCGTCCTGGTCGGTGGTCGTCTCGCCGAGCAGTTCCGAGACGGTCGTACCGTAGATCCTGGCCAGGGAGAGCAGCATGGGCAGCGAGGGCTGGCGCTGCCCGGTCTCCAGCCGGGAGAGATGGGCGGGCGAGAGCCCCGCGTCGCGTGCCGCGGCCTCCAGGGTCAGGCCCGCCCGGCGGCGCAGCGCGCGCAGGTGCGGTGCGACCGCGGGAAGCGCGGCGGCCGGTTCGGCCGACGGATCGCTCTCGGGGGTGTGCATGACCCCATTCAGCAGCATTTTTGCCCGCGAGGCAAATTTCTTGCCTCGCGGGCAAAAAGAGGTGGGCGTTCACGCCCCGGCAGACATCGCGGCCGTACGGGGCCAGTGTCTCACCGGCCGACGACCGCCTGCTTCATCAGGGTCCTGCCGAACTCCCACAGCAGACCGCCGTCGTGGGCCTCGTCCATCACCGCCGTGAAGGCGCCCACGAACCGGTCCACGTCCCGCTCGTCGATGATCAGCGGCGGGATCAGTTTGATCACCTCCATGTGGTCGCCGGAGACCTGGGTGAGGATCCTGTGCCGCCGCAGCAGCGGCACGACCACCATCTGCGCGAAGAGCCCCTTGCGCGCGGCCTGCAGCGCGGCCCAGCGGCCGCGCAGCCTGAGCGACCGCGGCCGGCCGAACTCGATGCCGATCATCAGGCCCCGGCCGCGGACCTCGGCCAGCAGCTCGTACTTCCCGGTCAGTGCCGCGAGCCGGGACCGCAGCAGCTCCCCGGTGGCCCGGGCGTGCGCGACGAGGTGCTCGTTCTCCATGACCGACAGGACCGCGAGGCCCGCGGCCATCGCCTGGGCGTTGGCCCCGAAGCTGGCCGAGTGGACCAGCACCCGGTCCATCGACGAGTAGACCTTGCGGAAGATCCAGTCCTTGCCCAGCGTGGCTCCCACCGGCACATAGCCGCCGGAGAGCGCCTTGGCCACGCACACCAGGTCCGGCTCGACCCCCTCCTCGTGCTGGTAGGCGTAGAAGTCACCAGTCCGCCCGAGGCCGGTCTGCACCTCGTCGACGATCAGCAGCGCCTTGCGCCGGTGCAGCAGTTCCTGCGCGGCGCGCAGATAGCCGGGCGGGGCCTCGTACACGCCCTTGCCCTGGATCGGCTCCACGATGAGGGCGGCGACATCGCCCTCGGCCAGCTCCCGCTCCAGCGCGTCCAGGTCGCCGAGCGGTACCGCCGTGTCGGGCAGCAGCGGGGCGAAGCCGTCGCGGAAGCCGGACTCGCCGTTGACGGACAGGGAGCCGGTGGTCAGGCCGTGGAAGGCGTGCTCGCAGTACAGGACACGCGGTCTGCCGGTCACGTAGCGGGCGAACTTCAGCGCGCCCTCGACCGCCTCCGTGCCGCTGTTGCCGAAGAACACCCGGTCCAGGTGGGGGCTGTGCGCGAGCAGTCGCTCGGCCAGCAGACCGGGCAGCGGCTGGCAGTCGAAGCGGGTGAGGTCGGCGAGCGAGGCGTCGAGGACGTCGTGCAGCGCCTTGCGGACCACGGGGTGGTGGCGCCCCAGGCCCATCACCCCGAATCCGGCGAGCATGTCCAGGTGGTCGTTGCCGTCCGCGTCCCAGAAGTGGGCGCCCTCGGCCCGTTCGTAGACCTTGTCGAAGCCGATGGCGTGCAGCATGCGCGGGAGCTGGTGGTTGAGGTACCGGGTGTGCAGCTCGTAGCGTTCGGCTCCGCGCTCGGCCAGCAGCGCGCCGAGGTCGAACTCCCCGGCCGGCGACGGCTTCGACACGGACTCCGCGATGGTCATTGCGGTGACTCCTGTCGGTGCTGTGGTTGCTTCGGCGGCTCGTCGGAATCGTCACGCCCGGGCCCCCCTTCGGTTCCGTGCCCTTCAGCTCACGGTGACGGCCGGTTCGCCGGAGGCGGTGCCGTCCTTCTCCATCTGCTCGGCGATCCTCAGCGCCTCCTCGATCAGCGTCTCCACGATCTTCGACTCCGGCACCGTCTTGATCACCTCGCCCTTGACGAAGATCTGCCCCTTGCCGTTGCCGGAGGCCACCCCCAGATCCGCCTCCCGCGCCTCACCCGGCCCGTTCACCACACAGCCCATCACCGCCACCCGCAGCGGCACGTCCATGCCCTCCAGCCCCGCGGTCACCTCGTCCGCCAGCTTGTACACATCCACCTGCGCCCGCCCGCAGGACGAACACGAGACGATCTCCAGCCCCCGCTGCTTGAGGTTCAGCGACTCCAGGATCTGCAGCCCCACCTTGACCTCCTCGGCCGGCGGCGCCGACAGCGACACCCGGATGGTGTCCCCGATCCCCTCGCTGAGCAGCGCCCCGAAGGCCACCGCCGACTTGATGGTGCCCTGGAACGCCGGGCCGGCCTCGGTCACCCCCAGGTGCAGCGGATAGTCGCACCGCGCCGCCAGCTGCCGGTAGGCCTCCACCATCACCACCGGATCGTTGTGCTTCACCGAGATCTTGATGTCCCGGAAGCCGTGCTCCTCGAACAGCGAGGCCTCCCACAGCGCGGACTCCACCAGCGCCTCCGGGGTGGCCCGGCCGTACTTCTGCAGCAGCCGCCGGTCCAGCGACCCGGCGTTGACCCCGATCCGGATCGGCGTGCCGCGCTCGCCGGC
>NZ_JBSGHG010000017.1:0-124126 GCF_053604275.1 Streptomyces sp. NPDC004051
CCTGAACAGCACCCACAACTCATCCGGTACCAGCCGCTCAACGAGATCCGTCATGCACGGTCCAACGAACGATCACGCCATAAGAAACGACGTCTAAGGGACGCTTCCTCTCCGTCGACCCCGTGACTGGTGGTAGCTGCAACAGCTACGACTACGTGTGCGGCGACCCGGTCAACCTGCTCGACCTCGACGGACGCATGACCGCCCTGGCACTCGTCGGGGCCGCGGGGCTAGGTGTGAGCGCTGGAACGGTGCTCGCCATCATCGGTGTCGGAGCCGTCATCGGCATCGCCGCCCTCATCTGGCTGAAGGGTAAGGCCTGGGCCGTCAAGCAAGTCAAAATCCTGTGGGCGAAGGCGTCAAAAAAGTCCGGCAAGGAAAGAGCCAGCGACGCCCCGAGCTTCGTCAGGGGAAAGAGTAAAATCCCGGGAAAGTCGGCAGAGCAATCTGCGATAGAATACTTTAAGCGGGCGTTCGGTCGGCCCCCTACGAAGCGGGAAAAGGGTGCAGGTGGGCCCATTAGCAAGGCGAAGAAATACTTCGACCGGAAGTAGCGGGCACTTGTAAGCTTTCGGGGGGTACGGTCGCGTACCCCCCGAAAGCTTACCTAAGAAAGAAAGCGTGCATGATGACTGAGCATCACTCCCAGCCCGAGGTTTTCGTCTTGTGGCATGCCCGCCATCTTGCCGTAGAGGAGGACGGGGAGGCGATCCATCGAGATCTGGACGGCGGCATGCATCTGGACGAGGAAGAGTGGCGAATCCTCGGTATCTACAGCGATGAGGAGATGGCCGGGGCGCGGGGTCAGGATGCGAAGCAGTTGCCGGGGTTCCGTGATGAGCCGGATTGTTTCTGCATTTCACCCCTCATGCTTGATGAGGACCTGTGGACCGACGGATATTTTACGGAGTATCCAGAAGGAATTCAGGAGGACTGACTTCCTCATCCATTCGGTGAGCAAAAAGGGGTCTTCGGGCTTGATGGGGGTACGGCTGGCTCTATGCGCGACCGTCGGACTGTCGGCACCCCGGTGCGGACGGAGCGGGTCGTCCGTCCATATTGGCGCGGATGGGTACCGTCCGGTGGCCTGTCCCTGCCAACTTTTAAATCCCGGTAAAGGATTGAAATGAATCGAATTGTCTATCTTTTGGTGCACCGGCATCACATGTCAGTTGAGCCCGAAGATGTAGCACCTGACTTTATGGAAGATGGTGAACCGCTCTTCTGGGATGACAGTGAGGACAGTTTCAAGGTGCTTGGCCTGTACTCAAGCAGGCAGCTGGCTGAAGAACGAATCGAAAGAGCGCGAACCCTGCCCGGGTTCAGACGTTCTCCGAATGGTTTCTTCGTGCACAGATACGTCCTGGATACCATTTGTTGGCCCGATGGGTTCCATGTCGGCACGAGTTGAACGAGGATGGCTGACTGAACCACGATCCGCCGGGTGACGGTCCGTTCGGGGTTTGGGCATGGAAAAGGAGATCCCCTCTGACTAGGGAGAGCGGGAGTCCTGTCAGGGACCTATCGGCGGGGTGTCCTTCGGACCATGGGGTGCTGGTCACGAGAGATACGGAGCGACGGGCTTGAGCACGTCTCGCAAGCGGATATGGGTCGGCATCGATGTCGGCACCCGGCCGGGCGCCACGGTCCACCGCCCGCATCCGGGCGCAACGGGCCATGACCGGGCCCACCCCGGGGGACCCTCGTTCCCCCGGGGTGGGCGGTGGTCGGGTGTAGCGCAGTTCTGTCGGGTGGGTTGAGCGGCGTAGCAGGGAGAATGCCGTGACCGAGGCAGGAAGCAGGCGGCTCAAGGCACTGCAGCACCGACACGGCATCCTTGGCGGATTCCTTGCCGGGACCGGCCTCACTCTCGACAGATCGGACTGACCTCGAAGCGCCGAATTCAGTAAGCGCTCAAATGAGTGACATCTGGACAGTGGGGGCGGATGTGCTCACGGTTTTCACGCGGGTGGGTCACTTCTGGAGGGCGGTGATCCACGACGACCAGTCCGCCACCCAGAAGACCACCGTCGAGGAACCGCGGCCGCCGGAGGCCTCGCCCCGTACCTCGGCCCCGGCCTCACGATCACCGTCCTGGCCGCCCTCTCCGTCACCGTCACCGTCCTCTCCCGGCCCTTCGTGGTCCGGGCCCGGGAGACCCGGGTCGTTTCAAGGCTCTGACCGACATCTCCGGCGTGCGGCGGCGACCCGGGGCCGCCGCACGCCGTCGTTCAGACCGCCGTCCGCTCCAGCTCCACGGGGATCCACAGCTCCGCATCCGCCTGCGCGGCGTCCGGTGACAGGAGGGTCCGCAGGATCTCGGGTCCGGGACGGCTCCGGTACGGATTGGACGGGAACCACTGCGTGAACACGTCCCGCCAGAGGTACTGCAGTGCCTGCGGGAACGGACCGGAGCTCTCGAAGACGGCCCACGTCCCGGCCGGCACGGTCAGCACGTCCATGTCCTCGGGCGCGGCGGCCCGCGTCACCACCCCGTGGTGGTAGTCGAGTTCGGTTCCCTCGGCCCGGCTCGGGTCGAGGTTCACGCTCACTCCCACGATCCCCCGCGGCTCCTGATCGGACAGGTTCCGCATGCGCTGCAGCGTCTCCTGCCCGATGCCCCGGATGAAGTCGACGAGGGCGGGGTTCATCCCCTCGTGCACGAGGGGGACCCGCGCCTTCCTGCCGACCACACGGAACTCGTCCTTCTCCACGATCCTGTAGCGCATGCTGCTGCTCCCTTCGACGGTGAGGCGGAAGGACAGCCGCTGCTGGGACCGCAGGCTCGCACCGGAGCGCCTGGCCTCGCCGGGACCGACGCCGTGCACGGCGCGGAACGCGCGCGCGAACGCCTCCCCGGACGTGTAGCCGTACCGCACCGCGATCTCCAGCAGCGTCCGGTCCCCGGCCAGCACCTCGGCCCCGGCGACCGTGAGCCGCCTGCGCCGGACGTACTCCGACAGCGGCATTCCCGCCAGTGCGGAGAACAGCCGCCGGAAGTGGTACTCCGACGTCGCCGTGATCCGCGCCAGGTCGGCCGCCTCGATCCGCTGGTCGAGGTGGCGCTCGATGTGCTCCATGGCCTGGTTCAGTCGTTCCAGCACCCCGGCCTCCTTCCCTTTTGCCCACCACGTTAGGAAGGGACCACCCTGCCGGACCCGACCTTCCGTGCCCGGTCCGGTCGGGTGCGGCAGGAGGCCGGGCGACGTCCTCCGCCGGGCCGCCGGCGCACGTCGGCGGGGTGCCGGCCGTGCACGGTCCGCGCGTGGCGCGGGGCGGGCGGACCGTGATGGGATGACGGCGTGAACCGCGCCGCCGAGGAGACCAACCGCCGCATGCTCCGGGCGCGGGACGCGATGGACCGCGACTACGCGCGGCCGATGGACGTCCCCGCCCTGGCGCGCGTCGCGCACGTGTCACCGGCGCACTTCTCACGGACCTTCCGGGCCACGTTCGGCGAGACACCGCACCGCTACCTCCAGCGCCGCCGGGTGGAACGGGCGATGTTCCTGCTGCGGGAGACCGGCCGCAGCGTGACGGACATCGGCTTCGAGGTCGGCTTCAACAGCCCGGGAACCTTCAGCCGCACGTTCCGCGACATCGTCGGCCGGTCGCCGCGCGCGTACCGCAAGGAGGCGGCGGCGGTGAGCGTGCCGACGTGCTTCACGATGGCGTGGACCCGGCCGAGTGCCTGACCTCGCCGGCAGGCGTCCGGCCTCCGGCGCCCGGGAACCGAGCAGTTTCGGATAAGTTTTCGTCCCGCCGAGTGGATAGCGTGAGCGTCATGTTCAACGCCATCACGCACTCGCAGATGTACGTCCTCGACCAGGACGAGGCCCTCGACTTCTACGTCGGCAAGCTCGGTCTGGAGGTCACCGCGGACGTCGACATGGGCTTCATGCGCTGGCTGACCGTCGGCGTCCCCGGCCACCCCGAGCGGCAGATCCTGCTGGAGAAGCCGGGCGCTCCGGCGATGTCGGAGGAGACGGCGGAGCAGGTGCGCGAGCTGGTGACCAAGGGGGCCATGGGCGGTTGGTTCATCCTCACCACGGACGACTGCCGCAAGACCTACGAGAGGCTTCTGGAGAAGGGCGTGGAGTTCACCCAGGAACCCACCGAGCGCCCGTACGGGATCGACTGCGGTCTGCGCGACCCCTTCGGCAACCACCTCCGCTTCACCCAGCCGAAGGCCTGAGGCGTTCCGAACGGCTGCCGGGCGGTCCGGGGCCGGCTCGTACGCTCCGCGGCGCACCTGCGCGGAGCCGGACGACCGGTGCCCGTCGCCGCCCGCATCAGCGGTCCGTTTGCTACCGGATCGCCTCGTACCGAGCCGGTACGGCCCATGAGCGGGGACAGAGCGGTCGGACAGCCGGAACTCCGTACGGAGGCTTCTGCCGGTGGATAGCGTGACGTTCACGGTGAAGGGGGGAGGGGCGCATGGCCGAACGTGCGACTCCGCCTCGCGTGGTGGCCGCGGAGCGGGTCGCCTCCGAGGTGGGATTCAAGAAGAGCTGCATCCCTGAAGTGGGCAGGTTGCTCAGGCTGGCCGTTGCCGCGAAGCCCCACGGGGTCATTGCCGAGAGCGGTACCGGCTCGGGAGTGGGCGCCGCATGGCTGCACGACGGCCTGGGTTCCGGGGCACGTCTGGTCACCGTGGAGCGTGACGAGGAACTGGCCCGTCGAGCGGCCGGTGTCTTCGCGGACGACCGGCGCGTCAGTGTTCTCACCGGGGACTGGCGGCTGCTCGAGCGGCATGCACCCTTCGACGTCTTCTTCTGCGACGGCGGGGGCAAGCGTGACGATCCCCAGAGGGTCGTCGAGCTGCTCGCTCCCGGCGGCCTGCTCATCCTGGACGACTTCACCCCCTCGCCCGACTGGCCGCCTCGTTTCGGCGGCGAAGTGGACGAGCTCCGCCTTTTCTACCTCACGCATCCAGCCCTGGACGCCACTGAAGTGCTCACCACACCAGCCAGCTCGGTGGTTGTCGCGGCACGCCGTCTCCGGCCATGAGGGCGTGCTAGGGGTCCTTATGCGGCGGCCCAGGGCTCCAGCAGGTCGCTGAGCAGGTCGGCGAAGGCGTTGTCCAGGGTGTCCTCGCGGAGTCGGTCGCCGACGGCTTCGGGGCAGAGGGCGGCGGGGCGGGCGATCCAGAGGATCTTCCAGGGTCTGGAGGCCAGGGCGCGATCGCCCCAGATCCCGCCGTGCGGGCAGAGGGGATGGAGCAGATCGTCGATGCGGTCCGTCGCGATCCCCACCAGCGGTCCGTCGAGGGCCGTGTGCGCCGCCGCGAACTCCTCGGGGGAGGACCGGGCGACGGCGGCTGTGGTCGGGTGACGGCGGATGGTGCGGACCACTTCCGTCAGGTGCTGGGTGATGCCCGGGACGGTGCCGTCGCTCGGGCAGGCGCGGTCCGCCACGGCGAAGGCGTCCGCGAGTTCGGCCTGCAGTGCGTGCAGATGCAGCGCGGTGACGGATTTCCAGTTCTGGTAGAGGAAGGTGCGGGTGGTGCCGCAGTTCCGGGCGATGGCGGACAGGGGCACGTTCAGGCCTTCGGCGCGCAGGAGGGCGCGCACGGTGCTGATCACCTGCCCCGTGCTGTGGGGGTTGGGGCTGGGGTGCGGGCTCATGGTGGCACCCTTGCCGAAAACCGTGAGCAGTCGGCGGGGAAGTGTCACTCAGGCGCTCAAATGAGTGACCTCTGGACAGGTGGGGCGGATGTGTTCACGGTTTTCACGAGGGGGTCACTGCTGGAGGGCGGCGATGAACGACGCCCACCCGGTCACGGAGAAGACCACCACCGGCCCGCCCGGCACCTTGGAGTCCCGCACGGGTACGCCGCAGCGGTAACCATCGAGCACCTCGAGGCAACTGCCGCCATTGGGGTCGCTGTAGGACGACTTGCGCCAGCCGCTCGCCGTCGGGGTGCCTGATGTGGTCCGGTCAGTCATGGTGTCCGTAGTCCTTTGCAATGGTCCTGAGTAGGTCGAGTGACTCCTTCAACGACAGTGCGTCGCTCAGTGCGAGATCGTAGCGATGCTGCAACTCACGGACGGCGGAAGGGGAGTCGTGCAGTCGCCCCATCCGTAGGCCCTCGCTGTATGCCACCGGCGGCTGGTCCTCGAACCACATCAGAGTGAGCATGCTGTCCATCAGCGGATGAAGCCCCACGCCGAACGGCATCACATGCACGCGGATGCGTCCGGTCTCGGCAAGACGCGCGAGATGCATGAGTTGCTCCGCCATGACGTGCTTGCCGCCCACCGGGCGTCGGAGCACTGCCTCGTCGAGCAGCGCCCACACCACGGGCGTGACCGGGTCTTCGAGAAGCTTCGAGCGGTCAAGGCGTGTGACAAGGCGCCTGTCACATTGCTCGTCGCTCACCGGAGGGAACGCCGAACGCAGGACCGCGCGCGCGTACCTTTTCGTCTGGAGAATGCCCGGCATGTACGACAGGGCGAATTCGCGGATCACGACTGCCTGTTGTTCGAGCAGCCGTACTGCTTCGAAGTAGTCGGCCGCCGCCACGTCCTCCTGAGGCAGGAAGCTGCTCAGCACGTCCCCCGTGCCCAGCTCCCCGTCGAGTCGACGCGCGTCCTCTTTCGACGGCACCCGGCGACCCGCCTCGATGTGGGCGATGTGCGAGCGCGTCATGATGGCCATGTCGGCCAGTTGCTGCTGCGTCAGCCCCGCGGCCTCGCGCTGCGCCTTGAGCCAGTCGCCGTAGATGGTGCCCAATCCGTCAACCTCCCTGTGACAAAAGCTCTGTCACCAGCTCACCTCTGGCGAGCCTAGCGGCAGTCGTCTCACGCTGTGATCGAGTCGCTACACGTGGCGACGCCTTCACGGAACCCGAGGTGCTGACGACATGAACCACCGCATCGCCCGGCTCGTCGAGCCGTTGCTCCACCTTCTGTGGCCCAGCCGGGGACGGCACCGGCGAGTCGCCTCCCCGGTGGTGGTTCCGCAGGCGCCCGCTGCCGACGCCGCACCGCCGGCCGTGGGGCGTGAGGACTCCTGTGTCCTCCGGGGCGAGGACAACGCCATGGTCCGCCCCTACCTCGTGGCTCACGAGCGCCGTGTGCTGTGGCTCGCCGTGCACGGGGTGGAGGTGGCGGCGTGAGGGACGGGAGCGGTGAGATGCGTCTGCTGCCGTGGGCGGGGGAGGAGGGCAAGCCCTGCTATCTGGTCACCGACGGGAGCGGTCCGCTGTCCCGGGTGGCCGACGGTGTCGAGCGCGTGCAGCTCGGGATGGCCGGTGACCTCCTGGAGCACGCCGCCGACCTGCTGGCCGACCGGCGGGCGACCGCCGAGCAGCTCCGGTACCTGCTCGGGTGCATGTGCGAGGCGCTGACGGACGTCCGCCGGATCGCCGAGAGCCGGGGCGCCCGCGCCGGCACGGCCGAACGTCAGTGACGGCCGGGCCCGCCCGGACGGGGGCGCCCGTGGTGCTCGGGGCGCCGAGCACCACGGGGCCGGGGGTCACCAGATCGCCTCGACCCACTCCGGGTGGTCGATGAACGGGTTGCGGTTGTGCTGGTAGGAGTCGTGGATGACCTGGTTGCGGCGCTTCTCGAAGGCGTCCGGCGGGTCCTGCTCGTTCCACGCCTTCAGTACGGAGAGCCTGCCCATGGAGGGGGCGCTGCCGTTGTTGACGTTGTTGTTGGGCTCCAGGTCGGCCCAGCCGTCGCCGCCCTCGTAGCGGACCGCCATGTAGAGGATCATGCGGGCCACGTCGCCCTTGACGGCGTCGCGCGGTTCGAAGGAGTCGGAGTCGGTGCGGCTGCCGCCGCCGTTCGCGACGGCGCTGCCGCCGTTGTCGAAGTCCTTGTTGCCGCGGACGCTGTTGACCTGGACGTCCGTCGGGCGCAGGTGGTGGAGGTCGGTGCCGGGGCCGGTGGCGGTGCCGAAGTTCCCGTGGGACTTGGCCCACACGTGCTCGCGGTTCCAGTTGCCGGTGTTCCCGCCGTTGAGGGACTTGGCGCGGGAGACGCCCGAGTACAGCAGGATCACGTTGTTGCTGTTGTTCGGGTCCTGGTCGGTGACCTTCAGGGCGTCCCAGACGGCCGAGTAGGACAGCTTCGTCTGGCTGCTGATGATCGTGTGCAGCGAGGACTTCAGGGCGGGGCCCGTCTTGCCGACCGCGTTCTTGTAGTACGTCGAGTCGTAGTCCGTGACCGTCGTGGCGGTCGTGGCCGTGGCCGGGGTGGCGGTCAGGGCGGGCGCGGCGAGGACCGTGAGGACGGCGGCCGTGGCGAACGCCACCGCTTTCCGACGCCGGGTGCGCATGCGTATCGCGAGCATGTGGGGGTGTCCGATCTACGCGGGTTGAATGGCGGTATCCGCATCGTGACATGGGCATGCAGTCAAGGGAATGTACGCGACGTGGCGATTACGTGACGTCTTTCGGCGGTCACGGTCGGGAGCGCGGGGATGAAAACCGTCGCGGATCGCGTTGGAGCCTTGCGGAAGATCAGGACGATCGGGTCGTAGGACCGGACCGGAGGGCACCCGCGTGACACCGCAACAGGGATGGGCACGGCGACTGACCGGATACGCCTGGCGCTATCCCAAGGACGTCGTCCTGGCCCTGGGCGCCTCCC
This sequence comes from Streptomyces sp. NPDC004051, assembly GCF_053604275.1. Taxonomy (NCBI): domain Bacteria; kingdom Bacillati; phylum Actinomycetota; class Actinomycetes; order Kitasatosporales; family Streptomycetaceae; genus Streptomyces; species Streptomyces sp. NPDC004051. The sequence continues at coordinate 8,601 of NZ_JBSGHG010000017.1, forward strand.
TCGGCGGCATGGCCGTGATGGCGCTGGTCCCGCTGATCACCAAGGTGATCATCGACGACGTGATCGGCGACCACAGCCGCGCCATGATGCCCTGGGCGGGCGCGCTGATCGGCGCCGCGCTCCTCGTCTACGTCCTCACCTACATCCGCCGCTACTACGGCGGCCGGCTCGCCCTCGACGTGCAGCACGACCTGCGCACCGAGATGTACCGGTCGATCACCCGGCTCGACGGCCGCCGCCAGGACGAGCTGTCCACCGGGCAGGTCGTCGGGCGGGCGACCAGCGACCTCCAGCTGATCCAGGGCCTGCTCTTCATGTTGCCGATGACCATCGGCAACATCCTGCTGTTCCTGATCTCCCTCGGGATCATGGCGGCGCTGTCGCTGCCGCTCACGGCCGTCGCCCTCGCCGTCGCGCCCGCCCTGTGGTGGATCGCCAAACGCAGCCGTACCCGGCTGCACCCCTCCACCTGGTACGCCCAGGCCCAGGCCGCCGCCGTCGCCGGCGTGGTCGACGGCGCCGTCGGCGGCGTCCGCGTGGTGAAGGGCTTCGGGCAGGAGGAGCAGGAGACGGGGAAGCTGCGCGAGGTCGGCCGGCGGCTGTTCGCCGGGCGGCTGCGCACCATCCGCCTGAACTCCCGGTACACCCCGGCCCTCCAGGCCGTCCCCGCCCTCGGCCAGGTGGCGATGCTCGCGCTCGGCGGCTGGCTCGCCGTGCGCGGCAGCATCACCCTGGGCACGTTCGTCGCGTTCTCCACCTACCTCGCCCAGCTTGTCGGCCCGGTCAGGATGCTCGCCGTGGTCCTCACCGTCGGGCAGCAGGCCCGCGCCGGCACCGAGCGCGTCCTGGAACTGATCGACACCGAGCCGTCCCTCACCGACGGCGCCAAGGAGCTCCCGGCCGACGCCCCGGCCACCGTCGAGTTCGACGACGTCTCCTTCGGCTACGAGCCCGGACACCCCGTCCTCAGCGGCCTCTCCTTCGAGATCCGCCCCGGCGAGACCCTCGCCGTCGTCGGCGCCTCCGGCTCCGGCAAGTCCACCGTCTCCCTGCTCCTGCCGCGGTTCTACGACGTCACCGGCGGCGCCGTCCTCGTCGGCGGGCACGACGTGCGGGAGCTGACCACCGAGTCGCTGCGGGCCGCCATCGGACTGGTGCCGGAGGACTCCTTCCTCTTCTCCGACACCGTCCGCGCCAACATCGCCTACGGCCGCCCCGACGCGACCGAGGAGCAGATCGTGGCCGCCGCCCGCGCGGCCCAGGCCGACCGGTTCATCACGGAACTGCCCGACGGCTACGACACCACGGTCGGCGAGCACGGCCTGACCCTCTCCGGCGGCCAGCGCCAGCGCGTCGCGCTCGCCCGCGCGATCCTCACCGACCCGCGCCTGCTGGTCCTCGACGACGCCACCTCCGCCGTGGACGCCCGCGTCGAGCACGAGATCCACGAGGCGCTGGCCCAGGTCATGCGCGGCCGCACCACCCTGCTGATCGCCCACCGCCGCTCCACCCTGAACCTCGCCGACCGCATCGCCGTCCTCGAGGACGGCCGGCTCGCCGACATCGGCACCCACGACGAGCTCCAGCGGCGCTCCGCCCGCTACCGCCGGCTGCTCACCGACCCCGACGAGCTGGGCGGCGTCTCCCCGGGCCACACCCCGCCCGCCGCACCCCGGGAGGCCCACCCGGAGGACACCTCGGTCCGCGCGGAACTGGACGCCGAGTTCGACGCCGAACGCGGGGTCACCCCCCGCCTGTGGACCGGCGACCGCGAGCCCAAGGACACCGCCCTGGCCGACAGCCCGGCCACCCCCGAGCTGCTCGCCCAGGTCGCGGCCCTGCCCCCGGCGAACGACGTCCCCGACGTCGACGAGAGCCGGGCCGTGCGGCCGGAGGAGTCCTACGGACTGCGCCGCCTGCTGCGCGGCTTCGGCCTGCCCCTGCTGATCAGCCTCGGGCTGGTCGCCGTGGACGCGGGCATGGGCCTGCTGCTGCCGGTGCTGATCCGGCACGGCATCGACGACGGCGTCACCCAGGCCGCCCTCGGCGCGGTCTGGGCGGCCGCCCTGCTCGGCCTGCTCGCCGTGGTCGCCCAGTGGGCCGCGCAGATCGGCGAGATCCGGATGACCGGACGCACCGGCGAACGCGTGCTGTACTCGCTGCGGCTGAAGATCTTCGCCCAGCTCCAGCGGCTCGGCCTCGACTACTACGAGCGCGAGCTGACCGGCCGGATCATGACCCGGATGACCACCGACATCGACGCCCTGTCGACGTTCCTGCAGACGGGACTGGTCACCGCGTTCGTCTCGATGGTCACCTTCTTCGGCATCATGGGCGTCCTGCTGGTGATCGACGTCCAGCTCGCCCTGGTCGTCTTCGTCACCCTGCCCCCGCTGATCGTCGCCACGTTCTTCTTCCGCCGGGCCAGCGTCAAGGCGTACGAACTGGCCCGGGAACGGGTGTCGACGGTCAACGCCGACCTCCAGGAGTCGGTGTCCGGGCTGCGGATCGTGCAGGCCTTCGGGCGCGAGCGGCACGGCAACCGGCGGTTCACCGAGCGCAGCGCCGACTACCGCGCCGCCCGGATCCGGGGCCAGTGGCTGATCTCGGTGTACTTCCCGTTCGTGCAGTTCCTGGCCTCGTCGGCCGCGGCGGCGGTGCTGATCGTGGGCGGGGCCAGGGTCGACGACGGGACGCTGGCGATCGGCACGCTGGTGGCGTACCTGCTCTACATCGACCTGTTCTTCGCCCCGGTGCAGCAGCTCTCCCAGGTCTTCGACGGCTACCAGCAGGCGAGCGTCTCCCTGGGCCGCATCCAGGAACTGCTCCGGGAACCGACGTCCACCGAGGACGCCGCCGAACCCCTCGACGTGCCCTCCCTGCGCGGGCAGATCGCCTTCGAGGACGTGTACTTCGCCTACGGGGACGAGGAGGAGGCGCTCAGCGGCATCGACCTGCGCATCCCCGCCGGGCAGACCGTCGCGTTCGTCGGCGAGACCGGCGCCGGGAAGTCCACCCTGGTCAAGCTGGTGGCCCGGTTCTACGACCCCACCGGGGGCAGGGTCACCGTCGACGGCACCGACCTCAGGGACCTCGACCTCACCGCGTACCGGCACCGGCTCGGCGTGGTCCCGCAGGAGGCCTACCTCTTCCCGGGCACCATCCGCGACGCCATCGCCTACGGCCGTCCGGACGCCACCGACGCCGAGGTCGAGGCGGCGGCCCGCGCGGTCGGGGCGCACGAGATGATCGCCACCCTGGAGGGCGGCTACCTGCACGAGGTCGCCGAACGCGGCCGGAACCTCTCCGCCGGACAGCGCCAGCTGATCGCCCTGGCCCGCGCCGAACTGGTCGACCCGGACGTCCTGCTGCTCGACGAGGCCACCGCCGCGCTCGACCTGGCCACCGAGGCCCAGGTCAACCAGGCGACGGACCGGCTGGCGGGGCGGCGCACCACGCTGGTCGTCGCCCACCGGCTGACCACCGCCGCCCGCGCCGACCGGGTCGTCGTCATGGACCGCGGCCGGATCGCGGAGGACGGCACCCACGAGGAGCTGCTGGCCCGCGACGGGCGGTACGCCGAGCTGTGGCGGACCTTCATCGGGCAGGCCGAACCGGAGGAGCCGGTCGGCGCCGGCCGTTGACCAAGCAACCATTCGCGGTACGCCAGGCGTCCGTATCCGCATACGCCGTTGTGCGCGGCTGATGCGGCGGAGACAACACGTGCTGCGGTGCGGTCCGGGGGAGGAACGGCAGTGGGCAGTAGTGGGGCGATACGGCGGCGGATCGCGCTGGGTCTGGCGATGCTGACCGCGGCGGGGCTGCTCGTCGCCGCCGCACCGGGCCAGGCGCAGGCCGCGGGGCACTGTGCGGGGCGCAAGGTGCGCAGCCTGCCGTTCTCCACCGGCACCGTGGTCGTCCACAAGCGCGGCGGCTACCTCTGCGCCGTCACCCTCGCCAAGAAGCCCGGCGCCCGACGGACGATGTCGGTGAGCATCCGGGCGCGCGGCGGCCGGCCGGTCGTCGACGAGGGCCGCTACACGCGCTACGCCGGCCCGGTCACCGTGCACGCCGGCCGCCGCTGCGTCTGGGTGAAGGGACGGGTGGGCGGCGGCTCGGTCAGCTCCGGCTGGATCCTGTGCTGAGCCACGGGCGCGCCTGACCGAGGGATATCCCCATGTCCCCTGTCGCTGTGGGGAGTTGGTCGGGTAGCTTCCGGCGCACATCTGTCTCACAGGGGAGTGCGCATGCGCAAGGCGCTCAGATGGCTGCTGGCGCTCACGGTGCTCATAGGCACACTGAGTACGGCCGGGGCGGCCACCGCCGCCGAACCGGAGGCCACCGGCACCATCGGCACCACCGACATCAAGGAGAGACTGCTCTCCGTACCGGGCATGAGCCTGGTCGAGGAGAAGCCGTACGCCGGGTACCGCTTCTTCGTCCTCACCTACACCCAGCCGGTCGACCACCGCAGGCCCTCCCGGGGCACGTTCCAGCAGCGGATCACCGTGCTGCACAAGGACGTCGCACGGCCGACCGTCTTCTTCACCGGCGGCTACAACGTCTCCACCACGCCCCGCCGCAGCGAGCCCACCCAGATCGTGGACGGCAACCAGGTCTCCCTGGAGTACCGCTTCTTCACCCCGTCCCGTCCCGAGCCGGCCGACTGGTCCAAGCTGGACATCTGGCAGGCCGCCGGCGACCAGCACCGCGTCTTCACGGCGCTGAAGGGGATCTACTCCAAGAAGTGGATCTCCACCGGCGGTTCCAAGGGCGGCATGACCGCCACCTACTACGAGCGTTTCTACCCGCGCGACATGGACGGTGTCGTCGCCTACGTCGCCCCCAACGACGTGTTGAACAAGGAGGATTCCGCCTACGACCGCTTCTTCGCGAAGGTCGGCACCAAGGAGTGCCGCGACCGGCTGAACGCGGTGCAGCGCGAGGCGCTGGTGCGCCGGGCGCCGCTGGTGAAGCGGTACGCGGCCCTCGCCGCCGAGGACGGCTACACCTTCGACACCGTCGGCAGCCTGGACCGCGCCTACGAGGCGGTCGTCCTCGACTACGTCTGGGGCTTCTGGCAGTACGGCACGGTGGCGGACTGCGAGCAGATCCCGGCGGACGCGAAGAACGCCACCGACGACGAGATCTGGACCTCGATCGACACGATCTCCGGCTTCTCGTTCTACACCGACCAGGGCCTCAGCCCGTACACGCCGTACTACTACCAGGCCGGTACGCAGCTCGGCGCGCCGACCGTCCGCTTCCCGCACATCGAGAAGAAGTACATCCGCTACGGCTACCAGCCGCCCCGCAGCTTCGTCCCCCGCTCGATCCCGATGAGGTTCGAGCACCGGGCCATGCGGGACGTCGACACCTGGGTACGGCACAACGCCCGGCACATGCTGTTCGTCTACGGCGAGAACGACCCGTGGGGCGCCGAGCCGTTCCGCCTCGGGCACGGCGCGCGCGACTCCTACGTGCTGACCGCCCCCGGCATGAACCACGGCGCCAACGTGGCCGGTCTGACCGGTGAGGAGAAGGCGCTGGCGACGGCCCGCATCCTCGACTGGGCGGGCGTCGCGCCGGCCGCGGTCCGCGAGGACCCGGCCGAGGCGAAGCCGCTGGCGGCGTTCGACACCGAGCTGGACCGGCGGGACGTCGAACGGGAGCCGGCCCTGCGCCCGTAGGGGGCCCGTAGGGAACCCGTAGGAACCCCGTAGGGGTGCGGCAGGCGGCTCACACCGGGCGGGCGCAGCCCACCGGTGTGGCGCCGCCGAGCCGGACGAAGAGGGCCGTGGACGCCGGGCACTGCGACTTGGCGTCCACGGCCTCGGTCACCCTGTACTCCGGCCTGTGCTCCCCCTCGCCGTCGCAGGCCGTCTCGCGGACCTTCCCGTCGGGCAGGCCGTAGACGCAGTCGCCGACGATGGTGCGCGGACCGCCCCCGCCGCCGGGATCGCCCGGGTGCGGCGGCTGGAGGTTGCGCATGCAGGCGTAGCCGCGCGGCACCACCCCGTCGCCGTCCTCGTCGAAGGAGGGGTGCTGCTCGCTGATGTGCAGCACGAAGTCCGTGGTGGCCGGGCAGCGCGGCCCGTCGCGCACGGTCCCGTCGTGGCGGGCGACGACCCGGGCCGCCGCCCGTTCACCGGCGCAGGACACCTCGGTGAAACTGGTCCGGCCGAACGAACTGCACTCGTCGACGTCGAGGAACACCGCCCCGTACCCGGAGGTCCGGGCGGGTGAGGGCGGTGCCGGGGAGGACGTCCGCCGCTCGCCCGGGCGGCCGTCCTCCCCGGTACCGCCGAGCGCGCTCTGGCATCCGGTCGACAGCGCCGTGACAAGGGCGGCGAGCGCGCACACCGCTCCCAGGGAACTCCTCATGTCCGTCACCATCCCCCGAGAACCCCCGCCCAGCGTGACCCGCCGGGGCGGGTCACGCCAGACATACGGGATGGTTTGCGCATGTCGGTGACGGTGTGTCGGGTGTGTGGCGTACCGGCGCTACGTCCGTTCGCCCGTACGCGTCCGTTCGCCCGCACGGGTCCGTACGGGGCGGCCGGTCAGTACGTCAGGCCGTGCCCGACGGGGTACAGCACCGTCGACGGGTCGTCCGCGCGCTGCACCGGCACCGGAAGCTTCCCGCGCGGTTCCACCTTGCCCGCGATCACCCGGGCCGCCGCCCGCAGTTCGACGTCGGTCCAGGAGTACGTCGCCAGACACGCCGGCACGGCGGGCAGGTGGGCCACGTCGTACGGGTTGCGGATCGCCACCGCGACCACCGGCCGGCCGGTCGTCAGGAGCTGCTCCACCAGAGTCCGCTGGCTGCTGCCCGCCGAGACGTTGTACGTCCCGACCACCACGGCGTCCGCGTCCCGCGCGGCGGCGACGGCCCCGGCGATCGTCGCCGCGGACGGCGCCGTACCGGTGGGCAGGGCGGTGGCCGTGAAGCCCAGTTCGGTCAGTGCCCGGGCGAGCACGGCGGTCGGCGGGCCCGTCGTGCCGGACGGGGAGGCCGGGTCGGCGCCGACCACCAGCAGCCTGGGCCGGCTGCGCCGGGACAGCGGCAGCAGGCGCTTCTCGTTGACCAGCAGGGTGGTGGTGCGTTCGGCGATCCGGTCGGCCGCGGCCAGGTGCGCCCGGGTGCCGACGGCGCGGTCGACGCCCGCCCGGCTGACGTACGGGTCCTCGAACAGGCCCAGCTTCGCCTTCAGCCGCAGCACCCGCAGGATCGACGCGTCGAGCCGCTCCTCGGTGAGCTCGCCGTCCTGGACGGCCTTCCGGACGGCGTTCCACGCCACGTCCAGGGAGGGCGGGTTGAGCAGCTGGTCCACGCCCGCCTTCAGCGCCAGCACCGGCACCCGGTCGTCGCCGTACTTGGTCCGTACGCCCTCCATGCCGAGGGAGTCGGTGACCACGACCCCGTCGTAGCCCAGCTCCTCGCGCAGGATGCCGGTGAGGATGGGGCGGGAGAGGGTGGCCGGGTCCCCGGAGTCGTCGAGTGCCGGGACCATCAGGTGGGCCGTCATGATCGAGTCGATGCCTGCGGCGATCGCCGCCCGGAACGGCGGCGCGTCCAGCCGCTCCCACTGCTCACGGCTGTGGGTGATCACCGGGAAGCCGGTGTGGCTGTCGACGGCGGTGTCGCCGTGCCCGGGGAAGTGCTTGGCGGTCGCCGCGACCCCCGACCGCTGGAACCCGGAGACCTCGGCCGCGACCATCGCCGCCACCGCGTCCGGCTCGGAGCCGAAGGACCGTACGCCGATGACCGGGTTGGCCGGGTTGACGTTCACGTCGGCCACCGGGGCGTAGTTCTGACGGATGCCCAGGGCGCGCAGCTCCCGCCCGGCGATCCGGCCCAGGGTGCGCGCGTCGGAGCGGGAGCCGCCCGCCCGTCTCCCACCACCACCCTTCTGCGGAAGCGCTTCGCGCCCTGCATATCCCGCGCCGATCGCCATCGCCCCCGGGAACAGGGTCGCCGGCTCGCCGACGCGGGCGACGATGCCGTGCTCCTGGTCGGTGGAGATCAGCACCGGCAGCCCGCGCGGCAGGCCGCGGGAGGCCTTCTGGATGCCGTTGGAGAGTCCGGCGATCTGGTGCGGATCGCGGGTGTTGTGCGCCCAGGAGAAGTAGATGATGCCGCCGACCCGGTACTTCTCGAGCAGTTCGGCGGCCGTGCGCACACCGATCTCCTCGAGGTTGGCGTCGACGTCCGCCTGGTCGGGGTCGGTGGCGGAGTGACCGTAGACGCGCATCACGAACAGCTGGCCGACCTTCTCCTCCAGGGTCATCCGGGAGACGAGGGCGCGGAGCTTCCTGTCGTCGGGGGAGCCGGGAGAACCCGGGGAGCCGGGGGAGTCCGGGGAGGCGGCGGACGCGCCGGCCGCGAGGGCGGTGGTGACGCCCGCGGTCGCGGCGAGGACGGTACGTCTGGACGGACGCGCGGCCCCTGCTGTGTCTCCCGTGCCTGCTGTGTTTCCCGTGCTGCTGTCGGGCACGTGCGCTCCTTCGGAAGGGGGTACGCGGCGGAATCCGCTGAAGGAAACTTCCAGGACGTCACCAATATCCGGGAAGTTTCTGCCAGTCAAGGGAGTGCGCGGCACGGGTGGGCGGACGACGCGCGGGAGGGGCCGCCACCGGCGCGCGGGGAGGGGGTGCGCGCCGATGACGGCGGTGCTGCCGGCCGCGGCACGGCGGAGAGGGTGGGTCGGCGATCGCAGCCGGCAGCGAGGGCCGACACCGCACCACGGAGACTCGTCCGGCAGTCCGGGCATTGGACGGGACGGAGCGGGCGGGGGTTCCAGGGTGCGGGCGGAAATCTTCAGATCGGGGAGGGGGGTGTGCGAGCGGCCGCCGGCGACGGAGGGGGCGCGGGGGGCCGGCGGGCCGCGACGCCGGGCCAGTGGGCGTGCAGGGCACGCACCGTCTCCGCGATCGCCGGACGGCGGGCCGCACCGGTGCGCCACAGCGCGTACACGTGCCGCACCGGCACCGGATCGAGCGGCACCTCCACCACCCCGTCGGGCAGCGGACCGCGTCCGAGCCGGGGGATCAGCGCGATCCCGAGCCCGGCGGCGACCAGGGCGACCAGGGTCGGGTTCTCGTCCGCCTGGTGCACGATCTCCGGCTCGTGCCCGGCGGTCCGCAGGGTGCGCACCAGCCACTCGTGGCAGACCCGCCCCGGCGGCTGGCAGATCCACCGCTCGCCGCCCAGCTCCTCCCGCCGCACCGCGCCGCGCCCCGCGAACGGGTGCCCGACCGGCACCAGCAGGTCGCACAGGTCGTCCCCGACGACCTCCTGCTCCACGCCCGCCGGGGCGGGCAGCGGCGCGATGTCCCAGTCGTGCGCGACGACGAGGTCGACCGCCCCCTTGGCCACCAGGTCCACGGACAGGTGCGGGTCGACCTCGGTCATCCGGGCGTCGAGCGCGGGATGGCGCACGGCCAGGTCGGCCAGCACGGACGGCATCAGTCCGCGCGCCGCCGACGGGAAGGCCGCGACGGTCAGCCGCCCGGACGGCACCCCGCGCCGCTCCTCCAGCTCGGTCTCCGCCCGCTCCACGATCGCCAGCAGCTCCTGCGCGGTGGCGACGAGCTGGTGGGCCGCGTCGGTCAGCCGCACGCCCCGGCCCTCCCGCTCCAGCAGCACCGTCCTGGTCTCCCGCTCCAGCTTGGCGATCTGCTGGGAGACGGCCGAGGAGGTGTACCCGAGCGCCACGGCGGCGGCTCCGACGGTGCCGTGGACGGAGACGGCGTGCAGGGCGCGCAGGCGCTGGAGGTCGAGCATGACGGCTCCCTGACCGGTGGACGGTGCGATCGGCGGGCGGTGCGATCGGCGGACGGTGCGATCGGTAAGCGGTGCTTCATCCCACCATGCAGGAAACATCGCTGGTGCTGAAGGGTTCCGGGCGGTGATCCTCGACCCATGCGACCTTCCCACGTCCTGCTCGCCGTTCTCGTCGCCGCCGTCTGGGGCGTGAACTTCGTGGTCATCGAGATCGGCCTCGACCACTTCCCGCCGCTGCTCTTCTCCGCCCTGCGCTTCCTCGCGGCGGCACTGCCGGCCGTGTTCTTCGTCGGGCGCCCCCGGGTGGCGTGGAAGTGGATCGTGGGGGTGGGGCTCGCCCTCGGAGTGGCCAAGTTCGGGCTGCTGTTCGTCGGCATGGACGCGGGCATGCCGGCCGGGCTGTCCTCCCTGGTGCTGCAGATCCAGGCGGTGTTCACCGCCGCCATCGCCTTCCTGGTCCTCGGCGAACGGCCCGCGGGCGTCCGGCTGGTGGGCATGGCGGTGGCGCTGGCCGGGATCGGCGTCGCCGCCGTCGACGAGGGAGCCTCGGGCCCCCTGGGCGCGTTCGCCCTGGTCGTCGCGGCGGCCGCCTGCTGGGGCGTCTCGAACGTGCTGACCCGCAGGGCCGCCCCCGACGACGCCCTGAACTTCATGGTCTGGGTGAGCACGGTGCCGGTGCTGCCGCTGCTGGCGCTGTCGCTGCTCCTGGAGGGCCCCTCGCGGGACCTGGCGGCGCTGGCCTCACTGGACTGGCGGGGGGCGGGCGCGCTGCTGTTCGTGGCCTGGGGCGCCACCGTGTTCGGCTTCGGGGCCTGGGGGTGGCTGCTGCGCCGTCACCCCGCGTCGACGGTGGCGCCGTTCTCCCTGCTGGTGCCGGTCTTCGGGATGTCCTCGGCGGCCCTGTTCCTCGGCGAGCCGGTGACCCCGCTGCGGTGGTGCGCGGCGGCGCTGCTGGTGGGAGGCGTGGCGCTCGCGTCGGTCGCCTGGCGGGGGCGGGACGGGGAACGGGGGCCGGGGCGGGGCGCGGGGGCGCCGGGCGGCCGGCGGGGGAACCCGCCGGCCGGGAAAGCGGGTCCGCCGACCGGGAGCCGGTCACGCCGATTCGTTGAGCAGGCGGGAGAGGTGGGCGTGGCCGGGGCCGAGCAGGCCGGGGAGGTCGGCGGCCTGCTCGTACCAGCGCTTCTCGTACTCCCAGCAGAGCCAGCCGTCCCAGCCGTGGCGGGAGAGGACCTCCACGCAGTCGGCCAGCGGCAGGATGCCCTCGCCGAGGGGGAGCGGCGTCGTGTCGTCGACGGAGGCGATGTCCTTGACCTGGACGTAGCCGAGGTGGGGGGAGAGGGCCGCGAAGCTCTCCGCGGGCTGCTCGCCGCCCAGCCAGGTGTGCATCACGTCCCAGAGGGCGCCCACCTGGCGGTGGCCCACGAGGCCGAGGATCCTCATCGCGTCGGCGCCGGTGCGGTGGGAGTCGTGGGTCTCCAGCAGGATGCGGACGCCGACGTCACCGGCGTGCTCGGCGGCCCTGCCCAGGCGCCGGGCGGCCGTCGCGTCGGCCTCCTCGGGGGTCTGCTCGGGTGAACCGCCCGGGAAGACCCTGACGTAGGGAGCGCCGAGGTCGCGGGCGAGGGAGAGAAGGGCGCGGATCTCGGCGATGACGGCCTCGTCCTCGCCCGGCGCGGCGACCCTGGTGTACCCCGCGACACTCAGGACCTCCACGCCGGCCGCCTTGAACTCGGCGGCGACCTCGACCCGTTCCTCGGGGGTGAGGCCGGGGTGGACCGGTTCCTCGGGGTGTGCGCGCAGTTCGACGCCGTGGTAGCCGTGCGCGGTCGCGAGGCGGAGCACGTCGGTCACGGGCAGGCCGGGGACACCGAGGGTGGAGAACGCCAGCTTCATGTCCACGGACCTACCCGCGACACCCGCCGACGACTCCCCCTCATCACCCCGGTCCCCCACGCGGGCCCGTCTCAGTCCCCGCCCGCCCCGTGGTGGACGCACACCCGGGCACCCGACTTCGCGGTGGTCGCCCGCTCACCCCCTGGGCGCCCCGGAGGACCCCCGTACCATCAGCTCGCCGCGGATGGACGCGACGTCCCCGGGCGGCGGCTCCTCGCGGCCCATCGCGATCCGCCCGGCCCGGGCCCCCGCCTCGGCGAGCGGCAGCCGTACCGTCGTCAGGGCGGGTACCGCGTCGATGCTGAACGGCAGGTCGTCGAAACCGGCGACCGAGACGTCGTCGGGGATCTTCCGGCCGGAGTCCCGCAGCGCCGCGCACGCGCCCAGCGCGACGGAGTCGTTCGCGGCGACCACGGCGGTCAGCCCGGGGTCCCTGCGCAGGAGTTCGAGGGCGGCCTCGTAGCCGGACCGGCGGTCGTAGCGGCCGTGGACGGTCCAGCGGGGGTCCTCCTCGACGCCGTGCGCGGCGAGCGCGGCCCGGTGCCCCTCGAGGCGGTGGCGCGTGGTGGTGCGCTCCCGCGGGCCGGCGATGTAGCCGAGGCGGCGGTGGCCGAGCCCGATCAGGTGCTCGGTGAGCTCCCGGCCGCCGCCGCGGTTGTCGAAGGTCAGCGCGATCGCCCCGGTGTCCGGGGCCGGCGGCCGGCCGCACAGCACCACCCGGGTCCCGGCGTCCGTCAGCTTGCGCAGCTTCGCGTCCGTCGCCGCCCGGTGCGGGGCGTCCTCGATGGCGCCGCCGGTCAGCACCACCGCCGCGGCCCGCTGCCGCTGCAGCAGCGTCAGGTACGTCAGCTCGCGCTCCGGGGTGCCGCCCGTGTTGCACACGACCGCGAGTCTCTCCCCGCCCGCACGCCCGCCCGGCCCCCCGATCTCGGACTGGATCGCGCTCGCCATGATCCCGAAGAACGGGTCGGCGATGTCGTTCACCAGGATGCCCACCAGGTCGGAGGTGGCGGCGGCCAGGGAGCTCGCGGGGCCGTTGAGCACGTAGTCCAGGTCGTCCACGGCCTTCAGCACCCGCTCGCGGGTGGAGGCGGCCACGGGATAGTTCCCGTTCAGCACGCGCGACACCGTCGCGGGGGAGACCTGTGCGCGGGCCGCCACGTCCGCCAGGGTCACCGTCATGTCTCGTCCTCCGGTCGCGCAGGTCGTCTCGTCGTCGTCCACGCCGGGCCCCCTCGCCGTGGTTCCCGGGGCGCCCGTCGAGCAGACCCTATGGCTCCACGCTCCGCTGTTCGCCCCCTCGAACAAGTCGGATTCGCCATGGTCTTGTCCGGACCGCCGTTCAGAGGCTAGCTTCTAGCTACATAGAAAGCGCTTGCTGTGGCGTTCACCAGTCACCGCGCCCCCGGCTCTCGACCGCCGGCCGACGCGTGACGGGTGGGGCGTACGCGGCGCGCGGGGACCGCGTACGAAGGGAACGACGTGACACGCAAGACGGTGCGTATCGCCATGAACGGTGTGACGGGGCGGATGGGCTACCGGCAGCACCTCGTCCGCTCCATCCTGGCCCTGCGCGAGCAGGGCGGCCTCGACCTCGGTGACGGCACCGTGCTGTGGCCGGAACCGATCCTGGTCGGCCGCCGCGAGCACGCGCTGAAGGCGCTGGCCGAACGGCACGGCCTGGAGCACGTCTCCACCGACCTGGACGCCGTGCTCGCCGACGAGAGCGTCGACGTCTACTTCGACGCCCAGGTCACCTCCGCCCGCGAGGAGGCCCTCAAACAGGCGATCGCGGCCGGCAAGCACGTCTACACCGAGAAGCCGACCGCCACCGGCCTCGACGGCGCCCTGGAACTGGCCCGGCTGGCGGACGCGGCCGGCATCAGGCACGGCGTCGTCCAGGACAAGCTCTTCCTCCCCGGCCTGCTCAAGCTGAAGCGCCTGATCGACGGCGGCTTCTTCGGCCGCATCCTGTCCGTGCGCGGCGAGTTCGGCTACTGGGTCTTCGAGGGCGACTGGCAGGACGCCCAGCGTCCCTCCTGGAACTACCGCGCCGAGGACGGCGGCGGCATCGTCGTCGACATGTTCCCGCACTGGGAGTACGTCCTGCACGAGCTGTTCGGCCGGGTGAGGTCCGTCCAGGCCCTGACCGCCACCCACGTCCCGCAGCGCTGGGACGAGAACGGCAAGCCCTACGACGCCACCGCCGACGACGCCGCCTACGGCGTCTTCGAACTCGAGGGCGGCGCGATCGCCCAGATCAACTCCTCCTGGGCGGTCCGCGTCCACCGCGACGAACTCGTCGAGTTCCAGGTCGACGGCACCGAGGGCTCCGCGGTCGCCGGGCTGCGGGACTGCCGCGTCCAGCACCGCTCCGCCACCCCGAAGCCCGTGTGGAACCCGGACATCCCCGCCACCGAGACCTTCCGCGACCAGTGGCAGGAGGTCCCGGACAACGGCGAGTTCGACAACGGCTTCAAGGCCCAGTGGGAGCTGTTCCTCAAGCACGTCTACGCCGACGCCCCCTACCACTGGGACCTGCTGGCCGGCGCCCGCGGCGTCCAGCTCGCCGAACTGGGCCTGAAGTCCTCGGCCGAGGGCCGCCGCCTCGACGTACCGGAGATCACGCTGTGAGCATCCGACTCCCCGCACCGGACGGGTCGTTGCGCACGTACGAACCCCGCACCGACCCCCTCGCCCTCACCCCCGGAGCCCCCTTCACCTCCCGTACGGTCTTCTCCGCGGCGCACGTCGTCGCCGACCCGTACGCCGACACCACCCCCGACTCGCCCGCCGCCGTCGACTGGGACGCCACCCTCGCCTTCCGCCGCCACCTGTGGTCGCACGGGCTCGGCGTCGCCGAGGCGATGGACACCGCCCAGCGCGGCATGGGCCTGGACTGGGCGGGCGCGGCCGAACTGATCCGCCGCTCCGCCGCCGAGGCGAAGGCCGTCGGCGGCCGGATCGCCTGCGGCGTCGGCACCGACCAGCTCACCTCCGGCACCCTCGCCGAGGTGCGGGCGGCCTACGAGGAACAGCTCGCGCTCGTCGAGGAGTCCGGCGCCCAGGCCATCCTGATGGCCTCCCGCGCCCTGGCCGCCGCCGCCCGCGGCCCGGAGGACTACCTGGAGGTGTACGGCCACCTGCTGCGCCAGGCCGCCGAACCGGTGATCCTGCACTGGCTCGGCCCCATGTTCGACCCGGCGCTGGAGGGCTACTGGGGCTCCGCCGACCTCGACGCGGCCACCGACACCTTCCTGGAGGTCATCGCCGCCCACCCCGACAAGGTCGACGGCATCAAGGTCTCGCTGCTGGACGCCCGGCGCGAGGTCGACCTGCGCCGCCGCCTGCCGCAGGGGGTGCGCTGCTACACCGGCGACGACTTCCACTACCCCGAGCTGATCGCGGGCGACGACCAGGGCTTCAGCCACGCCCTGCTCGGCATCTTCGACCCGCTCGGCCCGCTGGCGGCCGAGGCGGTCCGAGTCCTCGACACGGGGACCCCGGACAGTACGGACGGCTTCCGCGCCCTCCTCGACCCCACCGTCGAACTCTCCCGCCACCTCTTCCAGGCCCCCACCCGCTTCTACAAGACGGGCGTGGTGTTCCTCGCCTGGTTGGCCGGCCACCAGAGCCACTTCACCATGGTCGGCGGCCTGCAGTCGGCCCGCTCCCTGCCGCACTTCGCCCGCGCCTACGAACTAGCCGACACCCTCGGCCTGTTCCCCGACCCGAAACTCGCCGAGGAACGGATGAGGACCCTGCTGCACCTGTACGGAGTGACGCCGTGACCGGCCCCGCAGGCGCTCTCACGCGCTTCAGCATCAACCAGATGACGGTCAAGCAGCTCTCCCTGCCCGAACTCGTCGCCGCCTGCCGTGACCTGGGCGTACCCGGCGTGGGCCTATGGCGCGAACCCGTCCAGGCGTACGGGCTCGAGGCGGCGGCGAAACTGGTCCGCGACGCGGGCCTGACGGTGACGACCCTGTGCCGGGGCGGCTTCCTCACCGCCCTCGACCCCGCCGAGCGGGCCGCCGCCCTCGCCGACAACCGCCGCGCCGTCGACGAGGCGGCCACACTCGGCACCGACACCCTGGTCCTGGTCTCCGGCGGCCTCCCGGCCGGCTCCAGGGACCTGCGCGGCGCCCGCGAACGCATCGCGGACGCCCTCGCCGAACTCGGCCCCTACGCCGAGGAACACGGGGTGAGACTGGCCATCGAACCCCTCCACCCCATGTTCGCCTCCGACCGCTGCGTGGTCTCCACCCTCGCCCAGGCCCTCGACCTCGCCGAACGGTTCCCGGCCCGGCAGGTCGGCGTCACCGTCGACACGTACCACATCTGGTGGGACGACACCGCGCCCGCGCAGATCGCCCGCGCCGGCGTCCAGGACCGCATCCACACCTTCCAGCTCGCCGACTGGACCACCCCGCTGCCCGAGGGCGTCCTCAACGGCCGCGGCCAGATCGGCGACGGCTCGATCGACATGCGGGAGTGGCAGGGGTACGTGGAGGCGGCCGGTTACACCGGTCCGATCGAGGTCGAACTCTTCAACGAGACGCTGTGGGCCCGCGACGGGCGCGAGGTCCTGGCGGAGACGGCCCGGAGGTTCACGGAGCACGTCGAGCCGTGAGCCGTGAGTGGCGACCCGGGACCCGTGTCCCGCGGCCCGGGTCCCGCCCGCGGTGCCCCCTGCGCGCGGCGCGCCCTCAGGTCTCCGCTCCCGGCACACCGGCCCGCAGATGCACCGCCAGGCGGTGCAGCGTGCCGAGGGCGCCGGCGTCCGACCCGTCCCCCAGCGGGTAGTGCAGGGCCGGTTCGGAGGCGGGGCCCAGGGCGACGGGCCGTACCCCGACGGGCGGGCGACGGGCGTGGGTGAGTCCGATGCCCCGCACGTCGCGCGCGCCCAGGGTGAAGGCGACCGGGACGGACGGCGCCTGGAGCACGGGCGCCGTCGTGAGGTCGCGGGAGGCCCGCCGCACCGAGGCCAGCATCGTCGTCAGACCGTGTTCCCCGACGAGGGTCCCGGCGAGGGACGCGATCGCCTCCAGGGGCGGTTCCTCGTCCTCCCCGTACCCGAGGGTGAGCGTCACGTCCTGCTCGACCCCGGCGGTCGTGCGCGTCACCCGGATCCACGCCAGCGCGGGCCGGTCGGGATGCCCCGTCACGAGCAGATGGGTGGG
Organism: Streptomyces sp. NPDC004051; assembly: GCF_053604275.1. Lineage (NCBI taxonomy): Bacteria > Bacillati > Actinomycetota > Actinomycetes > Kitasatosporales > Streptomycetaceae > Streptomyces > Streptomyces sp. NPDC004051. Next base: position 25,464 of record NZ_JBSGHG010000017.1, read on the forward strand.
CTCGGGGGCCCGGGCACGGGCCAGTTCGGTCAGCCGGCGCGGCGACCAGGGCAGGTTGACGGGTTCCGCGGTGCCCCAGCCGGCCGGGGCGGAACCCGTGAGCGCCCGCCAGGCCGTCTCGAGCGCCTCGCCCAGGACGATGTCCTCGTGGGCGGGGAGCGTCGTACGGAACGCCACGACGAGCTGCCGGTCGTTCGACGGGGACGTCCGGCCGAACGCCTCGGCGACCGGGGCCGTGCCGTCCGTCCCGAGCGCGGGCGCGAACGTGCCGTCCCGCCAGCGCAGCACCGCCCCGGACAGCCCGTCGTAGTAGCCCTGTGCCGGGTCCTGGACGACCCAGCGGCCCGGCACCTGGAGGAGGGTGGCGCGGGCCGGGGCACTGAGCCGGACGTGCGGCGGGGTGACGATCTGCAGGGCCCGGCCCGACTCGGACGTGCCGCGCAGCACCTCGGAGAGCCAGGTGGTCAGGGCCAGGACGGGCCGGTCGGACAGGACGACGGACGTGGTGTCGGTGAGGACGTCCACGACCGGCTGTCCGTCGTCCGGCACGACGGCCGCGCGCACGTCCACGACCTCGGTGCCCGCCGCCGGCTCGGGCCAGGTGCTGCCGCCCAGCAGCAGGGCGAGCCGCCCGCACACCGATCCCGCCAGCCGCTCGGCCCCGGGCACGGCGCCGGAGGCCCGGACCTCGGTCCACCAGAACGGCACGGGCACGTCCCGCCCGAGCAGCCGTTCGGCCTCCCCGGGGACCTGGACCAGCAGCGGGGCCTCCACCGACACGAGGGGCTTGCCGTCCGGGGCGCACAGCCGCAGCACGGCGCCCCCCGATCCGGCGGTGACGCCCGCCTCGGGTCCGCCCGCGTACAGGCCCGCCAGCAGGGCCCAGGTGTCCGGCATCCTCGGGGTGAGGGCGATGACGTCCTTGGTCATGACGCTGTCTCCTCTTCGGCCTCTTCGGCTCCGGCCAGCGCGGTCTGGACGAGCCGGTGGCGCCGGCCTCGGCGGACCAGGGTGCCGCGGCCGGGTGGTTGCGGGGAGGCGTACAGGCCGGGGAAGAGCTGTCCCTCGGTGCGGTCGCCGTCCATCACCAGGGCGGTGGTGCCCGTCTCGCGCAGGGTGGTCAGCAGCGGCTCGTACAGCGCGCGGGAGGCCCCCGCGGTGCGGCGCGCCAGGACGAAGTGCAGACCGATGTCCTGCGCGGAGGAGACGTACGGCAGGAAGGGCGCGAGGGGCTGCTGTCCGGCGGTGGTGAGGATGTCGTAGTCGTCGACGAGGATGACGATCCGCGGGCCACGGAACGCGGGCTCGCCGGTCTCGGGTGCGTCCGGGTCGGCGGTCTCCGGCAGCCGCTTGTCGAGTTCGGCGGCGATGCCCGTGGAAAGGGCGGCGGCGAGCGTGGCGTTGTGGGCGTAGCCGCCCCGGTACGGCTCCGGGACGACGCCGCGCAGGCCGCGGCGGGGGTCGAAGACGCCGAAGACCAGCTCGTCGTCGGAGTACCGCTCGACGAGCCCGGCGACGACCAGCTTCAGCAGGTTCGTCCTGCCGCACTCGTTGTCGCCGAGGACCAGCAGGTGCTGGTCGCCGCCGAAGAGGTCGAGCAGCACGGGGGCGAGGGCGTCCTGGTCGAGGCCGAGGGGGACCCGCCGCGGTTCGGCGGCCGGTGAGGGCAGCCGGCTCACCGGCAGCCGGGCCGGCAGCACCCGCACCGGGGCGGCGGGCTCGCCGTGCCAGGTGGCGCGGACGGTCCGGGCCGCCTCCTCCAGGGCCGGGCCCAGGTCGCCGGTCGTGGACGAGCCGTCGATGCGGGGCAGGGCGGCCTGCGCGAACAGCTTGCCGTCGGTGAGCACCCGGCCGGGCACGTCCGGCGCGAGGGTCCCGGAGAGCTTGCGGTCGACGGAGGAGTCGGCGGGGTCGTTCAGCCGCAGTTCGACGCGGGTGCCGAAGAGCGACTGGGTGGCGATGCGGACGTCGTTCCAGCGCAGCATGCCCGCCACCACGTGGATGCCGTAGCCGCCGCCCCGCTTCAGCAGGTCGGCGACCGGCTCGTCCAGGTCGGCGAAGTCGTCGCGCAGCGCGCCGAAACCGTCGACGACGAGGACGACGTCGGTGGAGCCGAGCTGCTCCAGCCGGCCCTGGGCGCGGAGCCGGCGGAGCTGGTCGACGGAGTCGATGCCGTGCTCGCGGAAGACCGCCTCGCGCTCGTCGAGCATGGCGCGCACCTCGGCCACCGTACGGGCCGCGCGCTCCCGGTCGGCCCGCCCGGCGATCCCGCCGACGTGCGGCAGGGCGGCCAGCGCCGAGAGGCCGCCGCCGACCAGGTCCAGGCCGTACACGGCGACCTCGCGGGGGGTGTGGGTGACCGCCAGGGACAGCACGAGGGTCCGCAGGAGTGTGGTCTTGCCGGACTGGGGGCCGCCGATCACGGCCACGTGGCCGCCGGCCGTGGTCAGGTCCAGCTCCCACCGGCCCTGCCACTGCCGGGCCGGGTCGTCCAGCACACCGAGCGGCACCCGCATCCCGCCCGTGGCGCGCGCCAGGTGCAGCCCGCGCTCGGAGACCCGGACCGGCCCCGCGGCCGCGTCCAGGGTGACGGCGTCCGGCAGCGGGGGCAGCCAGATGCGGCGCACGGGCGATGGGGGTCCCCCCTGCTCGAGCGGAGCCGAGAGCTTGGGGGAGGCTCCGGTGAGCCCGCCGACCATGAGGGACAGGACGGTCGGGCCGGTATCGCGCCGGGTGGCGGTGGGCTCCTCCTCCGGCTCCTCGCCCCGCTCCGCGGTGTTGTACGCCGGGTAGGGCAGGGCGAGCGGCCCCTCGTCCCGCTGCTCACGCGCCGCCGGACCGCGGTGGGCGCCGGAGACGTACCCGGCCTTGAACCGTTCGTAGGTGGAGGTGTCGACCTTGAGGTAACCGAAGCCGGGCAGCGGCGGCAGGTGGAAGGCGTCGGTGGTGTCGAGGACCGTGCGGGACTCGTCGGCGGAGAAGGTCCGCAGCCCCAGCCGGTACGACAGGTAGGTGTCCAGGCCCTTGAGCTTGCCGCCCTCGATGCGCTGGCTGGACAGCAGCAGGTGGACCCCGATGGAGCGGCCGATGCGTCCGATGGACAGGAACAGGTCGATGAAGTCCGGCTTGGCGGTGAGGAGTTCGCCGAACTCGTCGATGACGACGAACAGGTGCGGGAGCGGTTCGAGGTCCGGCCGCTCCGTCGCGCGCAGCACGGCGTAGTGCCCGATGTCGGCGACGTTGCCGGCGTCCTTCAGGACCTGCTGGCGGCGCTTGACCTCACCGGCGAGGCTGGTGTGGACGCGCTCGACGAGCCCCGCCTGATTCTCCAGGTTGGTGATCATCCCGGCGGTGTGCGGGAGTTCGGCGAAGGGGGCGAAGGTGGCGCCGCCCTTGTAGTCGACCAGGACGAGCGCCAGGTCCTCGGGGGAGTGGGTGGCGGCCAGGGCGAGGACCAGGGTGCGCAGCAGCTCGCTCTTGCCGGAGCCGGTGGCCCCCACACACAGTCCGTGCGGGCCCATGCCGAGCTGGGAGGACTCCTTCAGGTCCAGCAGGACCGGCTCGTGACGATCCGTCAGCCCGATGGGCACGCGGAGGAAGTCGCGTTCGCCGCGGGGCTGCCACAGGGTGGGCAGATCGAGGTCGGCGGGGTCGGCGATGCCGAGGAGCGCGGGGAAGTCGACCGGCCCGGTGACGGGGCTTCCCTCGGCGACGGACTCCGGTGACAGCCGCAGCGGGGCCAGCAGCCGGGCAACGCCCTCCGCCCCGGCCGTGGTGACCGGGTCCACGGTGCCCTCGGCAACGGAAGCACGTACCTCCTCGGTGGCGGAAGCGCGCACGTCCTCGACGACCACCCGCTCGCCCTGGACGGTGAGGCGCACGCTCACCTCGTCCGGCTCGTGCACCTGCTCCTGGAGGAGGTGCACCACGGTGACCCCCATGTCCGCCAGCCCGACCGCCGAGTCGGGGCGGGGCAGTTCGGCGGCCGGCTCGCCGTGGGCGTCGACGACCACCAGCAGCCGGCCCGCCAGCCGCAGCGCGGTCCGGTCGGCCAGACCGCGCCGCACCTCCGCCGCGTACGCGGACCGCCGGCCCAGCTCGTGCCGGAGCCCTTCGGCGAGCTGCCGGACATCGGGCGCGATACGGCGGGCGGCCACCGGACCGTCGTGCGCCTGCGGATCCAGCACGTGGGGCAGCCACTTCGCCCACTCCCAGTCGGCGAGCCGCTCGCCGGGCACGGCCAGGGCGAGCGCGACGTCGTCCGGAGCGTGCGTCACCGCCGTCTGCACCAGCAGGGCCCGGGCGACCCGCAGGACGTCCTCCCGGTCGCCGACGACGCTGACATTTCCCGCCCGGTCCAACGGCACCGTCAAGGGCACGTCGGCGGCCGTCGCGAACCGGCGCTGCAGGGCGCGCGCCTCGTTGAGCATGAACGGGTCCGGCGGCGTCAGCACCCCGCCGGCACCGCTCTGCTGGATCTCCGGCTCCTGGGCCGGCACGTCACCGAGACCGACCCGCACCCGCAGGAAGTCGGCGTCCCGGCGGCGCCGCTCCCACAGCCGGGCGGGGTCCCGCACCAGGTCGTACAACGCGTCCGGCGGCGGGTTCAGCTCCCGCTCCGCGTCGCGCAGCCGGCGCTCCGCGACGCCGAGTTCCTCCCGCAGCTCCTCCAGGTACTCCAGGTAGCGCTCACGCTGGGTACGCCGGGTGCGCTGCGCCTTGCCCCGCTGCGACAGGAACAGCGCCACCGCGCCCAGCAGCGCGAAGACCAGCACGACCGCGCCCACCACCGCGAACCGGCTGTTGCGGATCACGGTCATCATGACCACGGAGCCCATGACGCCGGCCATCGGCAGCAGCGCGGTGGCCGCGTTGCCGATCTTCCCCTCGGGAAGGTTCGGCGGGGGTTCGATCGTGCGGGGCCGGGCGGGTTCCGGGGGGCGGGTGCTGCGGGCGGGCCGATGGACGATCTGCAGGGTCACGGGCGGACTTCTCCGAAGCGGGTCGTGACGGAAGAGACGGAAGAGGGACAGGACGGGCACGTACCGGGACGCACCGACCGGGCGCTCATCGCACCCTCACCGCGCGCCCCATCACCTCGGCGGCCAGCCGCAGCACGGCCTGCTGCGTGGCGTGCGCCAGGAGGTCGGTGCGGATGGGACCCCCACCGGCCAGATGACGGTCGTACGGCACGGAGACGACGGTGACCCCGGCCTCCTTGAGATGCCCCGCGGCCGTCTTGCCGTCGAGGAGCATGTCGGGGGTGCCCGACACCAGCGCCACCACCGTCGTGGCCAGGGCGGAGTGCGGCAACCGGGCCAGCCAGTCCAGCACCTGACGGGTGGCGTTCACCCCCTCCGCGGTGGCCGGCGCCACCACCACCCGGGCGTGCGCGGTGTCCATGGCGGTGCGGGCCACCTCGCCGGGGAGCGTCTCGCAGTCGACCACGGTCACGGCGAAGTAGCGGCGCAGCGCCAGCGTCACTTTGCGGTACGCCGTCATGTCGAGCGGCGGACCGACCTGGCCCCGGCTCGCGGGCAGCAGCCAGCCGCCGTCCGACACCGGCACCAAGTAGCCGGTCACGTCCGTCAGTTGCATGGACGGATGGAGGATCGGCGCGAGATCGGCGCACGTCCAGCGCACCGCCTCCGCGCCCAGGCGCACCGGCAGGGTGCCCAGCGCGGCATCCGCCTCCAGGGTCAGCACCGGGTCGTGCCGGTAGTGGTTGAGGGTGCGCCCGAGCAACGCCGCGACGGTGGACTTGCCGACACCGCCGCGGATGGAGGTGACGGCCACCACCCGGCCCGTGGTGACGGGCTGCTGCAACTCCCGCGCGATCCGCGTCTGTTCGGCGACTTCCTGAGCCACGGACGAGGTGAGCTTGCGCAGCGCCCTGCCCGTACGCCGGGTCACGGAGTCGCCGTGCAGGGGGCGCCCCAGGGCGAGGAGGAGACGGGGGTCGAGGGTGGGGGAGGACTCGGGGGCGGGGGCCGCGGGGAGGTGGGGGGCACGGGTGGGGACGGGGGCGGCAGGCGCCGCGGGCCGCTCCGGGACCGGCTCGTCGGCGGCCCGGTCAGCCGGTATGGAAGAGGGGGACGCCGAACCGAGCGCGTCACCTTCCGTGCCCGCCCACGCTTCCGCACCGGTGTGCTCACCCGCATCCGAGGGGCCGCTCACCCCGCCGCCCAGCTCCCGCAGCACGTCCCGCTGCCAGTCACCGCCACCGTCGCCACCGCCGCCACCGCCGTGCGCCGACGGCTGCTCCCGCCCCTGCTCCCCGTTCGTCATGCCGCCGCGCCCCTCAAGCCCTCATGCGAAGGTGCCGAGCAGTCGCCCGTACACACCGAACACGCCGACCAGCAGCGGAAGCAGCGCGATGACCCCCACCGACTCGAGCAGGTCACCGGTCCGCCGCAGCCGGACCCGTACGTGCTCGGCCGGCTGCACGGCGAGCACGACGAGCGGCAGGACCGCCAGCACCACGAGGACGACCAGCGGCGCCACGTCCGAGGACTCCTCCGCCCACACCACCAGCAACCGCACGGCGACGCCCGCCGCGGCGGCCAGCAGCACAATCACCTCGGCGACCAGCGGAAACGCCCGGGCGCGCAGCGCCAGCACCACCGCGACGACCGCGGCCAGCGGCACCGTCCACCCGGAGGGATCCCGCAGCGCCAGTACGGCGGCCACGGCGGCCGACCCCGCCAGAGTGATCGTGGCGAGCACCAGCCCGCGGTGGGCGGCGGCCAGGGCGACGGACACCTGGTGGCGGCTGACGGAGACCCCGCCGGCCCGACGGTCGTCGAGCCCGGAGAGCCCGGACGCCATCAGCGCGAGCCGTGGCAGCACGCCGAGCACCACCACCGAGACCACGCCGACAACGGCCCCGACCCGGGCCTGCTGCTCCGCCGTCCCGGCACCGGACTGCACGGCGACGACGACCTCCCAGCCGACGGCGGTCAGAGCCACGGCCCCGGCACCCACCAGCCCGCCCCGCCCCAACGGCGTGAACAGCCCGAGCAGGGCGAGGACCAGCACACTCACCACAGCCACTCCGGCGAGCCGCAGCGCACCCGCCGACGACCCGCCGAGACCGTCGACCAAGCTCCACACACCCAGCACACCGAGCGCGCCACCGGCACACAGAAGAGTGGCGGAGAGCCCGTGCCTGCGCACCCGCCCCAGCACCGCGCCCGCGACCGCGGCCGCACCGGCGGCGGCGAGCAGCGCGGCGGCGACGACCGAACTGTCGTACCGCGCACGCGCGAACAAGGCGGCGACGACCACCCAGCCCACGCTCGCGACCCCCGCCGTGACCCGCCGCGCGGCCGGCCCCCACACCCATGCCCGATGACCGAGATCCTCCGCCACCTCGTCGGTGACGTCGTGCACGACGGGGGCGGGCGGGGCGTCCTCCGCGCGGACGAGACGCAGGACGGCACCGTCGCGGATGCCCGCCGTCTCCAGGGTGCTGTCGTGATCGAGCGCGGAGCCGTCCACCGTGACGAGGTGACGCGAGGCGGGCCGCCCCTCCACACGGTCGTCCAGCAACCGCATGATCTCGGGCAGCAGCAGCCCGACCGGCTCCCGCGCCGGAAGCACCAGGTCGACGCGGCGCCGCTCACCGACGAGCGTGACCCGGCTCAACACCGTCGGCCCACCGGCCGTTTCCCTGCTCAAGGCCCCCGGAGACATCACGCTCGCGAACCTATCACCGGCCTGTAGGACTATTAGAGGGCGTGGAAACGCCGGGGGAGTACGGACTGTTGCCCTGCCCCATCAGCCGATGCGACACGAACGACCACCCCACACACCCCGCGCACAGCACGGCCGCGATCACCATCCCGGCGATCACCTTCCCCACCCGCTCGTCCACGGCCCGCCGTTGCCGCTGCGCCCCGAACAACAGGGCGTCCCGCAACCGCCGCCGCCGCACGGAAACGGACTCGAGAAGCTGGCTGTCGTAGTCCTGAGCGGACATGCTGCTCATTCACCTCGTGTCGGGTCAGGTGGGGAATTCGCCGAGCCGGCTGCGCTTGAGCAGATTCACGGGCAAGTACTCCGACTCGACCTCGATCCTCCCGGAACCGCTCCCCCAGGACGCATCGCGGCCGCGGCCCGACGGTCGGGAATCTGCTCAGGGCGCCTGCGAGGGGTCATCGAGACGCCGGCTTCTCATCGGTCGGCCGTCCTCGTCCCACCGGTATTCCTCCTGGACTGTGAGACCGCCGTAGTCCTTGTTCCGGAACGGGCCCTGGAACATCGCCAGGGCTCGTTCCGCGTAACCGCCCTACAGGGAGCCGTCCTTGACGCCGGTGACGAACGGCTGCCAGGCCGCCCCGCCCAGCATCAGGACAGGGCCGGTCAGGTTCTTGCTGTCGCGGACGGGGACCGCGCCGGCGAAGTCGTCGCAGACTTCGACGCAGGCATCCCCCTGCTGGTTTCCGCTGTAGGAGGACTTACGCCAGCGGGCGACGTTCACGTCCGGGGTGACTCGCATGGCTCGTACATCTCCATCGTCGCTTCGATCAACGCCGCTGAATCCCTTGGCGGGAGGGCGCTGGCCTTCATCAGATCGTACTCTCGCACGCGCTGTGTGACGGTCTCGCGGTCGTCGAAGATCTCGCCGTTCCTGGGACCTTCCTGGTACACGATGGTGGAGTTGTCCGGGAGCGTAAGCAAGATGAGTGCGCCGTTCATCAAGGTGCATGAGCCCGCCGCGAACGGGACGATCTGGATCGTCGTGCAGCGCGATTGCACCAGGGGAAGCAGTGTCGCGAGTTGCCCGTACATCACCTCCGGTCCGCCCACCGCCTGCCGTAGAGCCGCTTCGCCGAGGATCCACCAAAAGTGCGGAGGGCTGTCACGGCGCATGACTTCCTGACGACCCAGGCGTGCGGCGACCAAAGAGTCGATCTCCCCGGAGCTCATCTGGGGGTTTCCCTCGGTGAACAGCGCACGCATGTATGCCGATGTCTGGAGCAGACCGGGGACGATGCCCGCACAGAACTCCTGAATCCGCACCGCCCGGGCCTCCAGCTCCAGACAGTGATCGAACCGCCTCGGCGTGTACTCCCGCTTCACCGCACCCCACAACCCCTGGAACAACTCCCCTGTCCCGAAAGCCGCGTCCAGCTTCTCCGAGATCGGCGGCAGCGGAAGCCGTTCTCCCGTCTCCACTTCGTGCAGATGCGTCTTGCTGTAGTTGACGATGTCCGACATCCGGTCCAGCGACAGCCCGATGAGCTGGCGCTGACGGCGCAGCTCGACGCCGTACAGGTCGCGGGCGGAGTGGACGGGTTCGAGGTCCCGGGAGGGCTGGGTCATGGCGGTCGGTGCTCCCTTGCCGTGTGCCGTGTCGGCATGCCGTCCCGCGTTCCCGAGGGAACGGACATCCATCAAAGCTAGTCGCTGTTGGTGACAGTGTGAGTGCAAAAAGTGATAGTGCCCAGGTGGCAGCCGTTCCGGAGCCCGGTTCGGAACACCGTCACCCTGGCCGGCCACCCTTGCCCGCCGTGACGCTGAGAGCGTGAACAGTGAGAAGCAGCAGGAGGCCGCACCCTTGCCCTCCCGCGGACGTAAGACGACCGACACGACGCCCCGCCCAGGCCGCCCCGAACTGGACACGAGTCGGCTCCCGATCGGTGAACTCGCCCGTGACCTACGGCAGGAGAGGCGCGGGATCGTCATGGACCATCAGGACGGGTTCGTATGGCTGCGCCCGGAGGGCGGCGGCACGGAGTGGACGGCGCTGCCCGGCGACGTGCAGCCGTTGAACGTCCATGAACGGGCCGAGGAACCGATGTGGGCGCGGGTGGCCAGGGCCAACGCCCGCAGCAGAGGGGAGGTTCTCTGAGGTGGGAGACGCGGAACAGGCGTGTGAGGACCTGCGCGAGGCGCTCCGGGCGGTGGGGGTGACATTGCCGTCCCTCGGGCTCGATGTCGCTTCGTACGCCGGGTCCACTCCGCTCGCGCTGATCGACCTGGGGCGCTGCAACGTGGCCACGGCCCGTGCACTCACCTCCGCACTCCGGCCCGACCGGGGGGCGGCACGGTGAGGCTCGGCGAGAATCACGGGCAGGCGTGTTGGCGCGTCACTGGCGCGAACCATCAAGTGGTGCATCACGAGTAGTGCGTCCGGTAGAGGGATGGCTCTTGTGCAGAACCGTCCTGAGCGGTCATGCCGGCCATCTGGCTCATGTGGGGAATTCGCCGAGCCAGCTGCGCTTGAGCAGGTGCTCGGGCAGGTACTCCGATTCGACCTCGATGGGCCGCCCGGCGTCGTGGGCGAGACAGGTGAGGGCCAGAATCGCAAGGGGGATGTCGCCCTCGCCGGATTCCTCACGGTCGGGGTCGGCGTTCCAGTATTCCTTGTGCAGTTGGAGTGCCTGGATCAGGGCTTCGTTGAACTGGTCGGGGTCCTGGCCGATGAAGCGGTAGAAGAGGTTGATCGGCGGATACAGGACCTTGAGCATCGTCTCGCGGTCGAGGAATCGCAGCCGGTCCGGGTCGGTTCCGTCGAACGCGGCAACGAGTTTGTCCCCGAGCCCGGGTCGCTCCAGCCAGTACGCCTGGAGTGCATCCACCCAGTAATAGATGTACTCCTCGAAGACGGCGCCGGAGGCGCGCAGTGTCTCGATCGGCACCTGGCACAGATGTGTCATCCGCGCCTGGTCCCGGCAGACGACCGTCAGCCAGAAGGCGTCCAGCCAGGTGCCGGCGTCCACGAAGTGCGTGATCCCCACGGCGGGGATCGTTCGCATCTTATGGCCGATCATGCACTCGACGGTGGAGCCCTCCGGAGCGGTCGCCGAGGAGAACAGGGCGGACCCGACCTGCATGGCCATCACCCAGGCCTCCCACGTCTCCAACTTGGCGGCAGTGGGATCATCGAGGGTCTGCAGCTTAGCTGTACTCAGTGCGCTGCTGAAGGTCAACCCGAAACTATCCGGGTACTTCTCGAGGTTTTCAATCTTCGCAAGCGTGCGAGTGTTCAATTTTTCGCGGAATGCGTCCGGAATCGGGTTACTGCCCTCCATTTCGGGGCGTGAAATATTCGCTACCACGTGCAATTTCCTCATTTCTTTATGTTGAATTGTAGCATTTCATATCCGGCATACTTGGTGCCGTCGGGCTTAGCTTTTACGAGGACGTAGTCCACTTGTTCTTTTTCGAGTGCCTTATTTAGGTCGTCGGCTAGCTTGCGTTCCGCCTCTGCTGATTTTAGTAGATCCGCATCTCCGGATTTCATCCCCTTTCTTTCGTTTCTGTTAGCCCTCTTTTCCATTTCCTTCAAGATTGTTTCAAAGTACTCCTTCGTCCCCTGCGTCACCAGTCGATTGCTGTGCCCCTTGCGTACTCCGAGAGGGGCCGTCGTGGACCCCTTCGCCTCGACGACGACATACCGGCCGTCCGTCGTCCGGTACACCTGGTCGAACCGATTGTTGCCGAACGCCCCGTCGTCCAGACGCACCGCACCCTCGTAGTGCTCCGGGATCGCGTGGCGCTCGGCCGCGTACTCGCCGAGCAGTTCTGCCTGCCGGTTGGCGTCGCCGTGGAGCGGTGAGTGCGTCTTGTCGGCGAGATCCCTCGCGGCGGCCAGTTCGTCCGTGCGGTTGGCGGCGTAGGCCTTCTCCGCGTCCTTGAGGACGTCCTCCGCCGCCTTGTCGGCTTTGACCGCTGCATCCCGTCTGGCGGCCTGTTGGTCCAGGTACTCCCGGGTCGTGTCGGGGAGATCCGCCGGCTTGCCCTTGATGGGGTCCGGACGCACATAGCTTTCCTTGATCGCCGGAGGCATGTCACTGGCCGCGATCCATTTGGGCGGCGCGAAGGGGTTGGCGGTGATCTGGGGCACGGCCTGGCCGTAACCGCCCTCTGCGGTCGTGTCGCGCCGGTATCCGTTCTCCCGGTAGTGATCCTTGAACCACTGGGGGTCGTTGTTGGCCCGTTCGACCTGCCGGCGCATGACCTCGCGTTCGAGGTCCAGCGGATCGCGGCTGCCGGACGGCGGTCCGCCCGAGCCGTCCCCGCCCGCGTGACCGCCCCCGGCCCCGCCGTGCTGGGCGGGAATCGCGCCACCCTCGGCCCCACCACCGCCGGCGGGCCCGTCGCCGCCCGCCGTATGCCCTCCGGTGTCGCGTGCGGGCACCGTGTCCGTGCCGCGCGCCCCGGCGTGCTCACCGACGTGCGCGGTCGCCGCCGTGTTCCCGCTGACCCGCCCCGTCGCGTCGCCGCCGACGTGGGCCGCCGTGCCCCCGGCGGCGTGCGCGCCTGCCCGGTCGCCCGCCCCGACCAGCGCACCCTCCTCGCGCGGCAGGCTCCGCTCCAGGAACTCCCGGTCCGCCGCCGACAGTTCCACCTTGGCCGGTGCCGCCGTCCCGTCCGCGCGGACGACCGAGCCGTCGTCCAGGTTCAGGCGGGTGCCGTCGGGCCACTCCACGACGTTGTCGCGGATGACCGGCGTGTCGTCGGCGACCCGGACCACGCTGCCGTCGGGCTGGACGCGCCCCGCGCCGGCGAGGACGTCGTCGTAGGCGCCCGCGTGCACGCCCCGCAGGCCGGCGAACAGGTCGGTGACCTTGACCGTGCCGAACGTCGCGGCCTTGCCCAGGTACGTCATGGGGTCGACCAGCCGGGCCGTCCTGCCGAGCGCGCCGGCCGTGCGGGCCACCGCGCCGCTCTTCGCGGCCGCTCCGGCGCCTCCGGTGAACACCGTGGTCAGCACGTTGAAGGTGACCGCGCCGCTCGCGCGTGCGGGGTTCTCGCCCCACTGGTCCCAGGCGACCAGCGCCTTGCCCGTCTCCTTGACCGCGTTGCGGGAGTCGCGCAGGTAGGAGGGCAGTTTGTCCTCGGGCATCGCCCAGTAGGCGACGCCGACGACGGGCACCGCGGTGATGAGCACGCCGGTGGCGAGCTTGCCGAGCCCTTTCCAGGCCTCGCCCGCCGCGTCCCAGCCGTCGAAGCCGACCAGGGTGCCGAGGCCCTGGATCGTGCCCCACACCCCGTCGACGAAGAATCCCTTGCCGAACTCCCACACCTGGTGGCCCAGCCAGTCGAGCCCGTGCCGCTCCTTCTCCACGATGCTGCCCCAGGGCAGTTCCTCGGACTGGTTCAGCAGGTCGGCGGTGAAGCCGTAGGTGCTGGTGCCGCGCTCCACCAGGCGCTTGTCCGCACCGTCCTCGAGAATCAGCTTCGAGCCGCCCACCAGCGCGGTGATCGTGTCGTGGCAGGTGATCTCCGCCAGCCAGAAGGCCTCCGTGGTGGCGTTGACGTCGTACACCAGGTCGTTGTTGAGCTGGACGTTGTCGTCGTCCTCGCGCCAGTCGTCGTCCCCCGCTATCTGCTGCCGGAAGGTTTCCGCACGCCGCTTGAGGCTCTTCAGCCTGGCCACCAGCGGCTGGATCTCCGTCTCGTACGCGCTGAGAGCCGCCGCGACCTTCTCCAGATCATCGGCGAACTCGTCCGCCTTGGCCGCCACCGGCGCGGTCGTGGCGAACAACTGCTCCGCCTCCGGTGCCGTGTAACACGCCGACAACCCCTGGAAGCGGGCGTGCACGTCGGATCCCGACTGGCGGAAGACGAGGGCCTCCCCCGTCAGAAGCATGTGGTCCGTGACCAGTTGCTCCAGGTCGCCGGTGAACTGCGGGATCTTCTGCGGGTCGATCAGGTCCGTGCTCACGTGCCCCCCTGCCCCCCGCCCGCCCCCGGCAGGTCGATCTCCGGTTCCTTCAGCGCGTTCGCCTGGGCCTGCGCGGCCATCTTCAGGTCGCCCTTGACGTACTCGTTGGTCGCGGTGGCCGCTCCGCTGAGGGAGTTCGACGTGCGCACCGCGACGTACATCAGCTTCTCCTGGTAGGCGGTGAAGAACTCGCCCAGCGCCGCCGCGACCGGGCCCTGGACCCCACTCTTCTCCACACCGCCCTGCTGGACCGTGCCGGCGGACTTCGCCGCACTCGGCAGCGTCTCCTGCAGGGCCTTCCCGGTGTCCGAGAGGCCCTCGGCCGCCTCCGCCGTCTTCGCGAGAACGCGCTGCACGCCGGACGGCGAGATGTCCCACCCCGTCATGTGGATTCCCCGTAACTCCCGTGCGCCGTCATCCCACCCACGCGCCGACGCGACCGCGTCAGCCGATGTTGTCGACCGCCGCCCGCGCCTTCGCCATCGTCGCCTGGGCCGTCCCGTCGTTGTCCTCGAGGGTGGTGCGCACCAGTTGGATGATGCTGCGTACCTCGTTGGCCGCGCGATTCCAGCGCAGTTCCTTGCCGTGGTACTCCTCGGAGACCCCGTCGGCCTGGAAGTCGGCCATGGCGGCCTTCACGGCCTTGTCGCGGTCGGCCAGTACGCGCTCCAACTGGCCGACGATGCCCTGCAGGCCGCCCTGCACCTCGCTCGACGCGCCGGTGTCATAGGAGCGGCGGTCCAGATTCTGACCCATCGTCAAAACCCCCTGTGGTTGTCGGTCTCTGCCCCGGCCGGCGGTCTAGCGCGCGCCGAAGCGGGCCGCGTCGAAGTTCGCCGCCCCCATGTTCTTGTGGGCGTTGTCCTGCTGTTCCACGTCACCGGTGCCGAACGCGGTGTCCATACCGCCCTGGCCTTCGAGGATCGCGCCGAGCGACTGGTTCAGCGCGGCGGTGATCTCGTCCGCCCGCGTCTTGAACGAGTCGAAGGCGACCTTTCCGGATCCGTTGAACTTGCCCTCCAGCGGCTCGGCCGCCTGGATGAGCATGCGGATCAGCGTGCCCAGATCGGTGCTCGAACCGACCGTGTTCTTGCCCAGATCCGACAGGGTCGTGGACCCCATGTCGAACTTCACGTGTGTCACCCCCGTGCGTCACGTACACATCACAAGCCTGTTCGAACATGCTGTCGCACAACCCGTCGCGGATGCAACGCCGTTGAGCGTGATGTGACGTGATCCGGACATGTCGGGGACGACATCTCACGGCTCGCCGGGAAATTTTTTCCGCGAAGGCGTACAACCCTCCCCGCACCCCGCGGGTCGTACGTGCTGTCAGGGCTTCTGTGGGGGGACCCGGGGGGGATCCGAGAGGTTCTGACAGGGGAGGGAACAGGGGGAGGGAACCGAGGGGGCCCGGTCGACGGACCGGGCCCCCTCGAAGCGTGCGGGACGTTCAGAAGAACACCCCGCACCGCAGCAGCACGTTCGCGTACGGTCGGGCCTCGCCGGTGCGGACGACGAGCCGGGCGCCGGCCGTCAGCTCCTTGAGGTGTTCGTGCGGGACCAGGTCGAGGGCGGGGAAGTGGCCCGCCAGCAGCTCCGCGGCGGCCGGGTTGGCCTGCCGGATCTCGGTGACGGCCGTCGCGCCCTCGATCACCAGCTCGGCCAGCAACCCCTCCAGCACCTCCGCGAAGGACGGCACCCCGGCCCGGAACGCCAGGTCCACCACGCGCGGCCCGTCCGGGACGGGCATGCCCGCGTCGCACACCAGCACCCGGTCGGTGTGGCCCAGTTCGGCCAGCGCGGCGCACAGGTGCCGGTTCAGGATCCCGCCCTTCCTCACAGCGCCGCGACCTCCTCGGCCGTCGGGAAGGACACCTGCGCGCCCTCCCGGGTGACCGTCACCGCGCCCACCCGGGCCGCGTACGTCGCCGCGTCGGCCAGGGACTCGCCCAGGCCCAGCCGCCAGGCCAGCGCGGCGGTGAAGGAGTCGCCCGCACCCGTGGTGTCCACGGCCCGCACCTTCACCGGGGGGATGCGGGAGATCCCGTCGGACGAGGCGACCAGCGAGCCCTCGCCGCCCAGCGTCACCACCACCGAGCGGGGGCCCTTCGCGAGCAGCAGCCGCGCCCAGTCCTCGGGCTCCTCACCGGCCCGTGCCCCCTCGCCGAGGATCACCTTCGCCTCGTGCTCGTTGAGGATCAGCGGGTCGCAGACCGCCAGCACCTCGGACGGCAGCAGCTGCGGCGGCGACGGGTTCAGCACGAGCCGGCTGTCCGGCGCCAGCGTGCGCGCCACCTCCTCCACCGTCTCCAGCGGGATCTCCAGCTGCGTGGAGACCACCTTGGCGGCGTGGAAGAGGCTCCCGGCGGCCCGTACGTCGTCGGGCGTCAGCCGGCCGTTGGCGCCCGGGGAGACGACGATGCTGTTGTCCCCGGACGGGTCCACCGTGATCAGCGCGACGCCGGTCGGGGCCCCGCCCACCAGCACGCCCACCGTGTCGACCCCGGCCTCCCGCTGCGAGTCCAGCAGCAGCCGCCCGTGCGCGTCGTCGCCGACCCGGGCCAGCAGGGCCGTACGGGCGCCGAGCCGGGCGGCGGCGACCGCCTGGTTGGCGCCCTTGCCGCCCGGGTGGACGGTCAGGTCGGAGCCGAGCACCGTCTCCCCGGCGTCCGGTCGGCGCTCCACACCGATCACCAGGTCGGCGTTGGCCGACCCCACGACCAGCAGGTCGTAGTCGTACATGGAATGGCTCCCCACATGGTCGTCACCTGGTCGTCGCACGGTCGCCGCACGGCGGTCCGGGGGCGGCCGGCTGTGACGGCCGACCGCCCCGGAC
The DNA here is from genome assembly GCF_053604275.1 of Streptomyces sp. NPDC004051. Classification (NCBI taxonomy): domain Bacteria; kingdom Bacillati; phylum Actinomycetota; class Actinomycetes; order Kitasatosporales; family Streptomycetaceae; genus Streptomyces; species Streptomyces sp. NPDC004051. The sequence continues at coordinate 41,981 of NZ_JBSGHG010000017.1, forward strand.
CCGGTCGTTCGTCGGTGTCAGCCGCTGAACTCGGCCACGTTCTCCTTCGTGACCACCTTCACCGGAACCATCACCGTCTCGTCGATCTTCTCTCCCTCGGCCACGCGCAGCGCGTTGTCCACCGCGATCCTGCCCAGTTCCCGCGGCTGCTGCGCGACGGACGCGTACAGCGTGCCCTGCTCGACCGCCTCGAGGCCGTCCGGCGTGCCGTCGAAGCCGACGACCTGGACGGACTTTCCGGCCTTGGAGCCGAGCGCCTTGATCGCGCCGAGCGCCATCTCGTCGTTCTCGGCGAACACGCCGTCGATGTCGGGATGGGCCTGGAGCAGGTTCGTCATCACGTCGAGGCCCTTGGTGCGGTCGAAGTCCGCGGGCTGCTTGGCGACGACCTTGATGCCCGGGTACTCCTTCAGCCCCTCGGCGAAGCCGGAGCCGCGCTCGCGGCTGGCGGAGGTGCCCGCCTGCCCCTGGAGGATCACGATGGTGCCCTCGCCGCCCAGCTTCTCGGCGAGCGCCTCGGCGCCCTGCCGGCCACCGGCCACGTTGTCGGAGGCGACCAGCGCGGACGTCTCGGCCTTGTTGACGCCGCGGTCCACGGCGATGACCGGGATGTCCGCCTTGTTGGCGGAGCGCACCGCGGGTCCCGCCGCGTCCGAGTCCACCGGGTTGACGATGATCGCGTCGAGGCCGCCGCTGGTGAAGTTCTGCAGCTGGTTGGCCTGCTGCGAGGCGTCGTTCTGCGCGTCGGTGACGGTCAGGTCCAGGCCCTGCTTCTTCGCCTCCTCCTGCGCGCCCTCACGGATCTGCACGAAGAACGGGTTGTTGAGGGTCGACACGGACAGGCCGACCTTCTGCGCCTTCGCCTCCGAGGAGCCGTTGTGCAGGAAGGACAGCGCGCCGACGATCGCCGCCGCGACCACCGCGGCGAGCAGATAGGTCGCCGCCTGCTTCTTCCGTCCGGCCCCGCCCCCGCCCGGCGCACCGGACGCGGTCGGGGTCGCCCCCGCCTTGCGGCGCAGCGTGTCCAGGAGCACGGCCAGCGCGATGACGACACCGATCACGACCTGCTGCCAGAACGCCGACACCGACAGGAGGTTGAGGCCGTTGCGCAGCACCGCCAGGATCAGCGCGCCGATCAGCGTCCCGGACGCCTTGCCGGTGCCGCCCGCGAGGGAGGCGCCGCCGATGACGACGGCGGCGATCGCGTCGAGTTCGTAGCCCTGCGCGGCCTGCGGCTGCGCGGAGGCCAGCCGGGCGGCGAGCACGATGCCCGCGACGGCGGCGAACAGGCCGGACAGCGCGTAGACGGCGAGCTTCTGCCGCTTCACCCGCAGCCCGGACAGCCGGGCCGCCTCCTCGTTGCCGCCGATGGCGTACATGGAGCGGCCGATGTACGTGCGGCCGAGGATGAACGCCGTGATCAGGCCCATGACGATCATCACGAGCACCGGCACCGGCAGCCAGCCGCCGAGGGTGTCGCCGAGGTGCGAGACGGAGTCGGGGAACGGGATCGGGGAGCCCTGGGAGATCACCAGGGACAGACCGCGGGCCACCGACAGCATGGCGAGCGTCGCGATGAACGACGGCAGCTTGCCGTACGACACGAGGACGCCGTTGACCAGGCCGCAGGCGATGCCGGTGGCGATCGCCAGGATCACCGCCAGGACCACGGGAACGCCCGCGGAGGCGGCGCTCCAGGCGAGGACGGTGGCCGACAGGGCGGCGACCGAACCGACCGACAGGTCGATGCCCGCGGAGACGATCACGAAGGTGACACCGAAGGCGAGGATCGCGACGACCGCGGCCTGGACGCCGATGTTGAGCAGGTTGTCGGCCGTCAGGAAGTCGCCGGACAGCGCCGACATGGCGATGACGAGGACGATGAGCGCGGTCAGCGCCCCGTTGTCGAGCAGGAGGCGGCGCAGGCCGCCCGAGGCGGAGCCCTTGCCCCCTGTGCTCTTGAGCGTGTCAGTGGCCACGGGGGCCCTCCTTGCCGTTCTGGTCGGTGGTGCCGTCGTTCTTGCCGCCGGTGCCGGTGCCGGTGCCGGTGCCCGCGCCGCTGTCCGCGCCGCTGTCTGCGCCGCTGCCCGCGCCGGTGCCGACCGCGAGGGCCATCACGGCGTCCTGCGTGGCGTCCTCGGCCGGCAGTTCGCCCGCGATGCGGCCCTGCGCCATCACCAGCACCCGGTCGCTCATGCCGAGCACCTCGGGCAGATCGCTGGAGATCATCAGGACGGCGGCGCCGGCCGCGGTGAGTTCGTTGATCAGCTGGTAGATCTCGACCTTGGCGCCGACGTCGATCCCGCGCGTCGGCTCGTCGAGGATCAGCACCCTGGTGTCGGCGAGCAGCCACTTGCCGATGACGACCTTCTGCTGGTTGCCGCCGGAGAGGGTGCGCACGTGCTGGCCGAGGCCCGCCATCCGCACCCCGAGCTGCTCGGCGATCCGGGCCGCCGCGGTGTGCTGGCCCTTGAGGTCGACGAGGCCCGCGCGGGTGGCCGAACGCAACGTCACCAGGCCCAGGTTCTCCTCGACCGAGGCGTCCAGGACGAGGCCCTGACCCTTGCGGTCCTCGGGGACGAGCCCCATCCCGGCCGTCATCGCCGCGTTGACGTCGTGCGCGCGCAGCGTGCTGCCCGAGACCGTCACGGTCCCGCTGTCGTACGGGTCGGCGCCGAACACCGCGCGGACCACCTCGGTGCGCCCGGCGCCCACGAGACCCGCGATGCCGACGACCTCACCGGCGTGCACCTCGAAGCCGACGTCGTGGAAGACGCCGTCACGGGTGAGCCCCTCGACCCGGAGCAGGGTGTCCCCGGCGTCGGGCCGACGGCGCGGGTACTGCTGCTCGATGGACCGGCCCACCATGAGGCGGACCAGTTCGTCCTCGGGCGTGGTGGCCGGGACCTGGCCGACGCTGCGGCCGTCCCGGAGAACGGTGACCCGGTCGCCGAGGGCGGCGATCTCCTCCAGGTGGTGCGTGATGAACACGATGCCCACTCCGCCCTCGCGCAGCCTGCGCACGATGGAGAAGAGCCGGTCCACCTCCTCCGAGGTCAGCACGGCGGTCGGCTCGTCCATGATCAGCACGCGAGTGTCCAGGCTCAGCGCCTTCGCGATCTCGACCATCTGCAACCGTGCGATGCCCAGTTCGCGGACCCGCGCGGAGGGCGACACGCGGACGCCGACCCGCTCCAGGAGAACGGCGGCGTCGGCCTCCATCTTCTTGCGGTCGATCATCCCGAAGCGGCGCGGCTGCCGCCCCAGGAAGATGTTCTCGGCGACCGTCAGATCGGGCACCAGGTTGAACTCCTGGTAGATGGTGGCGATCCCGAGCCGTTCGGAGTCCTGCGCACCGTGGATGCGCACCTCCTCGCCGCCGACCAGGATGCGGCCCTCGTCGGGGGTGTAGGCGCCGGACAGCATCTTGATGAGGGTGCTCTTGCCCGCGCCGTTCTCACCGAGCAGCACGTGCACCTCGCCGCGGCGCAGGTCGAAGTCGACGCTGTCGAGGGCGACCACGCCCGGGAAGGTCTTGCGGATGCCCTCAATGCGCAGCAACTCGTCCGGGTTGCTCACGACGTACTCCTTCGTACGGGGGACTGGGTGGGGATCGGCGGACCGGAAGCCGGTGGGGCCGGGGGCCGTGGGGCCGGTTCGCCGCACGAGCGGCGTACGACGAGCCGGGCGGGGAGGGTGACGGACTCACCGGGCCGCCCCTCGATCCGGTCGACCAGCGCGCGCACGGCGGCCCGCCCGAGGTCGCCCGTGGGCTGGGCGATCGCGGTGACCGGCGGATCGGTGTGCACGAACCAGGGGATGTCGTCGAACGCGGCGAGCCCGATGTCCTCGGGAACCCGCAGCCCGCGCGCCCGGACGGCGTCCAGCGCGCCGAGCGCCGTCAGGTTGTCGGCCGCGAACACGACCTCGGGCGGCTCGGGCAGGGCGAGGAACCCCTCGGTGACCCGGCGGCCGCTGTCGGCCTGGAAGTCGCCCTGACCGATGTAGGCGGCGGGCAGGGGGAGCCCGTACGCGCCGAGCGCCTCGCGGAAGGCGTCGACGCGCTCGCGCCCGGTCGTGGTGGCGGCCGGCCCCGCGATGATCGCGAGCCGCCGGTGCCCGAGCCCGTACAGGTGCGCCACCAGATCCCGCACGGCCGGCACCCCGTCCGACCGCACCACGGGCACCTCGACGCCCGGTATCCAGCGGTCGACGAACACCATGGGCGTGCCCGCGCGGGCGGCCTCCAGCATCCGCGGCGAGCCGCCGTCGGTGGGGGAGACCAGCAGGCCGTCGATCCGGCGGTCCAGCAGGGTCGTGACGTGGTGGTCCTGGAGGTCGGGCCGCTCGTCGGCGTTGCCGATGATCACGCTGTAGCCCAGCGCGCGGGCCTCCTCCTCGACGGAGCGGGCCAGCTCGGTGAAGTACGGGTTCATCACGTCGCTGATGACCAGGCCGAGGGTGCGGGTCTGGTCGGTGCGCAGCGACCGGGCGACGGCGTTCGGTCGGTAGCCCAGCGACCGGACGGCGGCCAGCACGCGCGTACGGGCGTGTGCGCTGACCGACGGGTGGTCGTTCAGGACACGCGACACCGTGGCGACCGAAACACCCGCCTCGGCGGCGACGTCCTTGATGCCCGTCATCGCCTCCACCTCCTTGTGGAATCGATTACACGTGCCGTGCACCAAGGATTGGAATCGATTACACGAAGGGAAACAAGGGGGGCGGAGGCGGCCGAGACCACATCGTGACCAGACTGTGGAGCGGCGTGCGCCGCGCCGAGCGCCGCCGGCGCGCACGCCGGGAACTGATCGCCGGCCGCCGCCGTCATGGTGTTCATGGCACAGGGCGGGAGCACGATGGGCGAGGAGCCGGCGGGGGCGGAGCTGCTGCTGACGGTCTTCCTCATGGCGGCGGTCCCCACCCTCGTCGGAGGAGCGGTGCTCCTGTCCCTCTTCGGGCTGACGATGTGGGCGACGGCACCGCTACGGAGGCGTAGACGGGCCCGTGCCGAAGAGGGCCAGGTTTTTTGTGGATCAGCGGGCGGCGGCGGCCATCGGGGGGCAGGCGCCCCCACCGCACATCAGCCAACGGCACGACAGGACCGACGATCCGATGACCGGAAAGAAACGCCCTAGCCGTGCCGGGTGAAGACGTCGCGGACGCCGGACAGGTCCGCTTCCTTCTCCTTCTCGTCCTCGTACTGGCCGTTCTCGTCCCGGATCGCCACGACGGTCTCCGGGGTGAGGTCCTGGCCGAAGCGGTAGACGTCCAGGCAGTAGTCGAAGCCGGACTCCCCGAAGAGGTCCGCGTCCTCGCGGCGGCAGTATTCCGTCAGACCGTCGGACACGTGCCAGTGCGTGCCGTCGTACCAGAAGACACCGCCTGCGTAGTGAATCGTCCGGCCCGTCGCGGGGTCCGTGAGGTTCAGCGACTCATAGGTCTCGGGACGGTCGCGGACCAGGGCGACGAGCGATTCGGGGACACCCTCGTAGAGGGACTCCTGAAGAGCGAAATCCCCCTCGGCGTACAGGTTCAGCTCCGACTCGTGGTCGAACGTCAGCAGCAGCACGCGGCCGTCCTCCGTGAAGTACCAGACCGCGGACTGGCCGCCGCCGTCGTTCCAGGCCAGACGGCGTGCGCCGGGCACCGTCACCGGTTCGATCTCGGCGAGGTCGTCCACGACGGCCGCGCGGTGCCGTACTTCCGGGAGGGGGGTCGCTACCAGGGCGTCCCACATCGCGTGACTCATTCCCGCAGGCTATCCACTGCCTACGACAAGGCCGCCGCCGCCCACCACGCCGCAGTCCTCACCTAATCAGCAGGGCGACCCGGAAGGAACGCCCTGGGCGGTTCCGGAGAGGGCGCCCAGCTCGCACCGGTGCGAGGCCTCGCCCCGAGCTCACGCGAGAGGAGATTGAGCTGCGCGTCCGTCACAAGCTGACGCGTCAAAGCAGAGCCGCTTTCCCCCATGAGGTCGTGATCCACGAGTCGGCCCTCCGTACCAGGGTCGGCGACCGTGCCGCCATGAGAGCTCAACTCGCACACTTTCTGGAGGCTTCCGAAAAGACCTCCACCCGGGCCACCCTCACCTTCCCCACCACTGTCTTCACCTCCTTCCTCGACGCCCTGAAGGAGTCGGCGAAGGCGCTGTGATGCGTCACGGAGCCGTTGTGCCGATGCGGGGCTCAGGAGGCGTCGGCAGTGTCCGCGGAGGCGCTTCGTGGCCGGCGAGGTGGAGTCTCAGGCGTGTGAGGTCCTCGGCCTCGGCGAACACCTGCTGTCCCCAGTGCGCGGTGAGAGACAGAAGCAGAGGTCGTCTCGGCTTCAGTGCCGGTGCCGGTGCCGGAGCTCGGTTTCGGTACCGGCAGGCATCGGAAGCCCCAGGCGCCGCGATAGTTCCGGCAAGGGTTCCGAACCCGCCCCGGGGGAGCCCTTGGTCTGCCGGGCATGTGGCCAGCGGCCTTCCCGACCCCGTCGGCGTTGCCTCAGCAGGCTCGGCTGTCACCTGCTCAAGGAGGCGGGGACCGAACTCTCGGTGAGTGTCAGACGTGAGTGCTACTACTGAGCCGGCGGAAGAGAGCTACCCCTCCGAGAGCAGGACGACAGTGATCACACGCGGTACCGGCAACCTGCTTCTGGCGGACGTCGATGCCCTCGTCAACGCGGTCAACACCGTGGGCGTCATGGGCAAGGGCATCGCCTTGCAGTTCAAGCGGGCCTATCCGGAGAATTTCAAGGACTACAAGGCGTCCTGCGACCGCGGAGAGGTGACGGTCGGCCGAATGCACGTGCATGAGGTCGGGCGGGCAGCGGGCCCCAGATGTGTCATCAACTTTCCGACGAAGCGTCACTGGCGCGAGCCCTCTCGTATCGAAGACATCGCCTCGGGGCTTGTCGCGTTGCGTGACGAGATCATCGAGAGGGGGATCAGGTCGATCGCGGTCCCTCCACTCGGATGCGGCAACGGCGGACTGTCCTGGCATGAGGTCGAGCCCATGATTCGCCAGGCGCTGGGCACCATCCCCGGAGTCGAGGTCCGGGTGTGGGAGCCGGCCGCCGCACCGAACGCCACCTCCATGACGAACGCCACCGAAGTGTCCCTTCACGAACCGCGAGCATGAGGCTTTCCTTATCGGTGGTGCTGCTCGGTGGGGCGGTCGGCTGTTCGCGCGGGCGGTTTTCCTCGTCCGCCTGCGGGGTGCGGTCTCGATGTGTGCGATGCCGGGGAGCCCGTCCGCGCCCCGAGGAGGACACCCCCTCCCGAAGTCGTGAGCACTTCGGCCACTACTGTCCCGATGCCGCTCATGTGAGCGCTTGAGTGACACATACCCGCCGACTGCTCACGGTTTCCGGCACGGCACCCGTCTCCGGCCCCACGGAGCCGGGGCCACGGAGAATCCCTGCACCACCCGAGGGGACACCATCTGGAGCTCAGGCAATCCTGGAACCGACAAGGGCTGTGTGGAGGAAGCCGAGCGGTTTCTCGATCGTGTCCGCGGACGGGAGGGGCGCAAGCGGTGCTCGTGCGCACAGGCTCAGGTGCGCACGGTGTGGCAGCGCCTGTCCGAGACGGACCTCCTGCCCTTCACGAACCCGGCCCACCCCTGTGAGGGAGCGGGACCTGATCCGCGTCACCCGTGCCACCCGTGTCGGCCGTGCATCCGGCCGGGGGGTGTGTGCCGGCCTCGCCGAACCGCTCGAACGGCAAGTTCGCCCGTGAGGAACTCGGTGGTTCGGGGCAATTTTCCTCGGGGCCACGACGAGGGGGTCGTAGCTGAGGCCGGGCTCTTGCCGCCGGTCGGCATCCGGGTGCGCACGACCACCCCCTTCCACTCCGCGGCGCCGAGTGGTTTGCCCAACCGGGTATCGCCCATGACCGCGATGGCGTAGGGCAGAGCGCGGGCCGGCTCGGTGAAGCTCGCCCATGTTTTCGACATGAGCTTCATGCAGGGGACGCGGATCGGGCCGTTGCCCCCGGGCCGGGCGCCGAGACGGGGTGGTCGGCGGCGTGACCACCGAGAGGTGATCGACGCGATCGCCCTCGAGTTCCGCACCGAGACGCAACGGGTCCACTTGCCAGAGGAGTACGGCGACTCACGGGGCCACCGACACGCGGCCGGAGCGCGGAGAAGAGGGTCCCGGCCGGCGTACCGGCCGATCACGCACGGCCGACGCCGTCCAGTTCGGCCACGTCCTCCTCGGAGAGGGAGAGCCCGGCGCCCGCGATGTTCTCGCGCAGATGGGCGGTGGACGAGGTACCGGGGATGAGCAGGATGTTCGGCGAGCGTCGCAGCAGCCAGGCCAGCGCGACCGACATCGGCGTCGCCTCCAGCCGGCTCGCGACCTTCGAGAGGGCCTCGGACTGGAGCGGCGTGAAGCCGCCCAGGGGGAAGAACGGCACGTAGGCGATGCCGTCGGCGGCGAGGTGGTCGACGAGGTCGTCGTCGTGGCGGTGGGCGAGGTTGTACATGTTCTGCACACACACGATCGGGGTGATGCCGCGCGCCTCGGCGACCTGCTCCGCGGTGACGTTGCTGACGCCGAGGTGTCGGATCAGACCCTCTTGCTGGAGGGCGGCAAGTGTTTCGAACGCCTCGGCGATCGATCCGGGCTGAGGGCCCTGAGCGTCACCCATGCGCATGTTGACCAGGTCAAGGGCCTCGACACCGAGTGAGTCGAGGTTCTCGTGGACCTGCCTGCGCAGGTCTTCGGGGCGCCGGGCCGTGGGCCAGCCGCCCTGCGCGTCGCGGGTCGCGCCCACCTTGGTGGCGATGAACAGCGACTCCGGGTAGGGGTGCAGCGCTTCGCGGATCAGCTCGTTCGTGATGTGCGGTCCGTAGGCGTCGCTGGTGTCGATGTGGGTGATCCCGAGGCCGACCGCCTCGCGCAGGACGGCCAGGGCGCCGTCGTGGTCGGCGGGCGGCCCCATGACCCACGGGCCGGCGAGCTGCATCGCGCCGTAGCCGAACCGGGTGACGGTCGAGTCACCCAGCCTCCAGGTCCCGCCGGGAAGAGGAGGTGTGAAGGCGGTCTCCATCGCAGTGCCTTTCGCTTCTTGTCGGGGGTGGTGTCTCCGTCCCCCTTGCATCAGCATGGGAGACCTGCTTCCCCTCGGGAAGTAGGCACTCCGAAGTGCGTAACCACCCCAGAGGTCGGCAGGGAGACCAGTGACGACGACGAAGGCCGAGCAGAGGGCGCAGGCCAAGGCGGAGTACGACGCGTTCCTGGCGGTGTGCCCCAGCCGTCAGCTCCTCGACCGGATCTCGGACAAGTGGGTCGTCCTGATCCTGTGCGCACTGGGCGGTGACGCATCCGGACAGCCCGCCGCGTCGCACGCCCCGAAAGCGATGCGCTACTCCGAACTCGCCCGGCTGCTGGCGGGCGTCAGCCAGAAGATGCTGACCCAGACCCTGCGGGCCCTCGAACGCGACGGCTTGCTCATCCGCACCGTGACACCCACGGTCCCCGTCACCGTCACCTACGAGCTGACCGACCTCGGCCTCTCACTCCACCACCTGACACGCGGGCTCAGGCAGTGGGCGCAGACCCACATGGACCAGGTCCTCGCCAACCGCGAGAAGCACGACGCGGGAGCCGCCCAGGGCCTGCCACGTGGCCGTCCGTGACTCGAAGGTCCGCGCCCGCGCCGCCCCCGTCTTCCCGGCCGAGGCCTTCGCCCCCTTCCTCGAAGCCCCCGAGGAGGCGGCGAGGGAGGGGTGACGCGTACGCGGGTTGGTTCCGGGGCGAGGTTCAGGAGGGCGTCGGCAGTGTCCGCGGACGTGCCTCGTGGCCGGCCAGGTGGAGTCTCAGGCGGGTGAGGTCCTCGGCCTCGACGAACACCTGCTGCCCCCAGTACGCGGTGAGGCGCTGGGCGACGTCGACCAGCCGGCGGCGGTCCTCGGGCGTGTATGCGGGGAAGCGCGCATGACCGTGGTCGGCGATCTCGTTCCCGAGTTCGCTGAAGAGCACGGCCCGGAAGCGCTGCTCCTCCTCGTCGGTCAACGGCGCGACGGCCTCGGCCTCGGCGGATCGCAGCCGGACGTTGTACAGGTCTCGCATCATGCGCGCTCCGCCATCAGCTCGAGTTCGTCCGCGGGAGCCTACCCGCCCCGGTCTCCCGGTCAGGACCCTGGCTGTCACACCCCACCGGTACGGTCGGAGCATGTCCAACCACTCCGCGGCGGCCCCCGGTGAGCGGCGGCTCGCCACCCTCGAAGGTGTCCTCGAGCGCATCACGTACGCCAACGAGGAGAACGGCTACACGGTCGCCCGGGTCGACACCGGCCGGGGCGCCGGCGACCTGCTCACCGTCGTCGGGGCGCTGCTCGGCGCCCAGGTGGGCGAGTCGCTGCGGATGGAGGGGCGGTGGGGGTCGCACCCGCAGTACGGCAAGCAGTTCCACGTGGAGAACTACACGACGCTGCTCCCCGCCACCGTCCAGGGCATCCGCCGCTATCTCGGCTCGGGGCTGGTCAAGGGCATCGGGCCGGTCTTCGCCGACCGCATCACCCAGCACTTCGGGCTGGACACCCTGACCGTCATCGAGGAGGAGCCCAAGCGGCTCATCGAGGTGCCCGGTCTCGGCCCCAAGCGGACCAAGAAGATCGCCGACGCCTGGGAGGAACAGAAGGCGATCAAGGAGGTCATGCTCTTCCTCCAGACCGTCGAGGTGTCGACGTCGATCGCCGTGCGGATCTACAAGAAGTACGGTGACGCCTCGATCTCCGTCGTGAAGAACCAGCCCTACCGGCTGGCGTCCGACGTGTGGGGCATCGGCTTCCTCACCGCCGACCGGATCGCCCAGTCCGTCGGCATCCCGCACGACAGCCCGGACCGGGTCAAGGCGGGCCTGCAGTACGCCCTGTCGCAGGCCACCGACCAGGGGCACTGCTACCTCCCCGAGGAGAAGCTGATCGCCGACGCGGTGAAGCTGCTCCAGGTAGACACCGGGCTCGTCATCGAGTGCCTCGCCGAGCTGGCCGCGGAGCCTGAGCAGGGCGAGGACCCCGGGGTCGTCCGGGAGAAGGTGCCCGACCCGCAGGGCGGCGACCCGGTCACCGCGGTCTACCTCGTCCCCTTCCACCGCGCCGAGCTGTCCCTCTCCGCCCAGCTGCTGCGGCTGCTGCGCACCGGCGAGGACCGGATGCCGGGCTTCCGGGAGGTGGACTGGGCGAAGGCCCTCGGCTGGCTCAAGGGGCGCACCGGAGCCGATCTGGCGCCCGAACAGGAGGCCGCCGTGAAGCTGGCGCTCACCGAGAAGGTCGCGGTCCTCACCGGCGGCCCCGGCTGCGGCAAGTCGTTCACCGTCCGCTCCATCGTGGAGCTGGCCCGCGCCCGGAAGGCCAAGGTGGTGCTCGCGGCGCCGACCGGCCGCGCCGCCAAGCGCCTGGCCGAACTGACCGGCGCCGAGGCCTCCACCGTCCACCGCCTGCTGGAGCTCAAGCCCGGCGGCGACGCGGCCTACGACCGGGACCGGCCGCTGGACGCCGACCTGGTGGTGGTCGACGAGGCGTCCATGCTGGACCTGCTGCTGGCCAACAAGCTGGTCAAGGCCGTGGCCCCCGGCGCCCACCTGCTCTTCGTCGGCGACGTCGACCAGCTCCCCAGCGTCGGTGCGGGCGAGGTGCTCCGTGACCTGCTGGCGGACGGCAGTCCGGTCCCCTCCGTCCGTCTCACCCGCGTGTTCCGCCAGGCCCAGCAGTCGGGCGTGGTGACCAACGCGCACCGGATCAACGCCGGGCAGCACCCGGTCACCGACGGCATGAAGGACTTCTTCCTCTTCGTCGAGGACGACACCGAGGAGGCCGGCCGGCTCACCGTGGACGTCGCCGCCCGCCGCATCCCGGCGAGGTTCGGCCTCGACCCGCGCCGGGACGTGCAGGTCCTCGCCCCCATGCACCGCGGCCCGGCCGGCGCCGGCACGCTCAACGGACTGCTCCAGCAGGCCGTCACCCCGGGCCGCCCGGACCTGCCCGAGAAGCGGTTCGGCGGCCGGGTCTTCCGCGTCGGCGACAAGGTGACCCAGATCCGCAACAATTACGAGAAGGGCGCGAACGGGGTCTTCAACGGCACCGTCGGCGTGGTCACCTCACTCGACCCGGTCGACCAGCGGCTGACGGTGCTGACGGACGAGGACGAGGAGGTGCCGTACGAGTTCGACGAACTGGACGAACTGGCCCACGCCTACGCGGTGACCATCCACCGCTCCCAGGGCAGCGAGTACCCGGCCGTCGTCATCCCGGTGACCACAGGAGCCTGGATGATGCTCCAGCGCAACCTGCTCTACACGGCGGTCACCCGGGCCAAGCGGCTGGTCGTCCTCGTCGGCTCCCGCAGGGCGATCGGACAGGCGGTCCGCACGGTGTCGGCGGGCAGGCGCTGCACGGCGCTCGACTTCCGGCTCGCGGGCGCCTGATCCGCCGTTGTTGCGGTCCTTCGCCCCGACCCCGGAAGAAAAATGATCGATCAAATGAGTCGTAAAGGTCACAAGGGCTTCCGGAAGCGGAACGCAGCGGGCAGGATGAGAAAGTTGGCGGCACTCAGTGCCGTCAATGGGCCCGATGGTCGACCCCGAGTGCACTCTCCTGGGCCAAATGGGGGATGGTAGAGACAGTCAGGGCACCTCGAAGATGAGGCACTACGTCGGTGAGGGAAGACGTGAGCGACAACTCTGTAGTACTGCGGTACGGCGACGGCGAGTACACCTACCCGGTGGTCGACAGCAGCGTCGGCGACAAGGGCTTCGACATCGGCAAGCTCCGCGCCCAGACCGGACTGGTGACGCTGGACAGCGGCTACGGCAACACCGCCGCATACAAATCCGCGATCACGTACCTGGACGGTGAGGGGGGCATCCTCCGTTACCGCGGGTACCCGATCGAGCAGCTGGCCGAGCGCTCCTCCTTCCTGGAGGTCGCCTACCTGCTGATCAACGGTGAGCTGCCGACCGTCGACGAACTCAGCACGTTCAGGAACAACATCACGCAGCACACCCTGCTGCACGAGGACGTCAAGAACTTCTACAAGGGCTTCCCGCGCGACGCCCACCCGATGGCCATGCTGTCCTCGGTCGTCTCGGCGCTGTCCACCTTCTACCAGGACAGCCACAACCCGTTCGACGAGCGCCAGCGCAACCTTTCCACCACCCGGCTGCTCGCCAAGCTCCCGACCATCGCGGCCTACGCGTACAAGAAGTCGATCGGTCACCCGTTCGTCTTCCCGCGCAACGACCTCGGTTACGTCGAGAACTTCCTGCGCATGACCTTCTCGGTGCCGGCCCAGGAGTACGAGCTCGACCCGGTCGTCGTCTCCGCCCTGGACAAGCTGCTCATCCTGCACGCGGACCACGAGCAGAACTGCTCGACCTCCACGGTGCGCCTGGTCGGTTCCTCGCAGGCGAACATGTTCGCCTCGATCTCCGCCGGCATCTCCGCCCTGTGGGGCCCGCTGCACGGTGGCGCCAACCAGTCGGTGCTGGAGATGCTCGAGGGCATCCAGGCCGAAGGCGGCGACGTCGACTCCTTCATCCGCAAGGTGAAGAACAAGGAGGACGGCGTCCGCCTGATGGGCTTCGGCCACCGGGTCTACAAGAGCTTCGACCCCCGCGCCAAGATCATCAAGGCCGCCGCGCACGAGGTGCTGTCCGCCCTCGGCAAGTCCGACGAGCTGCTGGACATCGCGCTCAAGCTGGAGGAGCACGCGCTCTCCGACGACTACTTCGTCTCGCGCAGCCTCTACCCGAACGTCGATTTCTACACCGGCCTGATCTACCGGGCCATGGGTTTCCCGACCGAGATGTTCACGGTCCTGTTCGCCCTCGGCCGCCTTCCGGGCTGGATCGCCCAGTGGCACGAGATGATCAAGGAGCCGGGCTCCCGCATCGGCCGCCCGCGCCAGATCTACACGGGCGTGGTGGAGCGGGACTTCATCCCGGTCGAGCAGCGCTGACCGACACCGGTCGCTCACGCGAACGCCGGACGGCATGCCCCCGGGGGTGTGCCGTCCGGCGTTTTCGTCGGCGGGCCGGGCCGCTCGGGGCCGAAACCCGAGTCCCGGGAAAGCGAGAAGGCGCCCCACGCCGGTCCCCCCACGGGCCGACGTCAGGGCGCCTTCCCATGTCCCGGTGCGGATTCCCCCCACGGGATCCGGCCGGGCGTCTGTGAAGAACAGCGCCTGAATCGCTGTGCGAGCACAATGAGCAGAACGGAGCCCACTGTTCTCATGCGGTCTGCCGGGACAGCGCACGGTCGGGAGGGCCGCTCAAAGCTCCCCGATGTACGTGCCCCGGCAACGCGTTCTGGGAAAGTCCCCCAAAGACATCCCCAGGTGCCGGGTCACGCCCCCCAAGACGCTTCCCGACATCGCCAACTTAGACCTTCGAACCCCTTCGATGGTTACGTTCACTTCACTGTGATCTGCGTCTCCTGCGTATGTCCGTTACCTGCGCAAGGGCCCCGTTATCGCCCAATGGGGCCCTTGCGTAAGGGCGGTGCGTACGCCTTGTGAAGAGCTTATGTGAAAGGTCGTACCGGACTCCAGGGGTTCTCGGCTGCTGTTCCATAAAGCCGAGTGAGTGAGCGTAACCCTGCACGGGTGAGTGTCGTTGTCCGGTTGTGAATCTGACGGAGTGGGCCAGGGCGCAGGGTGTGCATCCGCAGACGGCGTACCGGTGGTTCCGTGAGGGGACGTTGCCGGTGCCTGCCCGGAGGGTGGGTCCGCGCACGATCCTGGTGAACATCGACGCTGTTGCCGTGCCCGCGGCGGTGGGCGGGCTGGGTCTGTACGCCCGGGTGTCGTCGCATGAGCAGAAGGCGGATCTGGAGCGTCAGGTGGCTCGCCTGTCACGGTGGGCGGCGCAGGCCGGTCATCGGGTGGTGCGGGTCGAGCCGGAGGTCGGTTCGGGGTTGACTGGCCGTCGGCCGGGGGCCAGGCGGCTGCTCGCCGACCCCGAGGTGGCCACGGTGGTGGTCGAGCACCGGGACCGGCTGGGCCGGATGAACACCGAACTCGTCGAGGCCGCCCTGTCCGCGACGGGCCGCCGTCTGGTCGTCCTGGACGCCGGCGGGGCCGAGGACGACCTGGTGCGGGACATGACCGAGGCGCTGACGTGGTTCTGTGCCCGCCGGTACGGGCGCAGGTCGGCGAAGAGCCGTGCCCGGGCCGCGCTGGAGGCCGCCGGGCATGGCTGAGCCGAAGAAGAAGCCGCTCAGGGCCATCAAGGCGCCGTTCGTCGCCGACGGACCCACCGGCGTCAGCATCCGCACCCGTCTCAAGGGCGTCACGAGCGAGGACGAGGAGGTGCTGCGGCTGGTCGGCGCGCACCTCGGCTCGCTGGCCTCCGCCGATCTCAAGCGCAGGTGTGCCGACGGCCCGGAGCACTCCACCGACACCTGGGCCGAGCGCAAGCGCGCCCTGACCGCCGAGTCCTCGTCCCGCTGGGCCGGGTCGATCACCAAGGCGTCGCACGATCAGTGGGCGCTGTCCCGTCGTGCTCAGCTCGCGCACATCCAGGGGCTGGAAGCGGGCGTCGAGACGATCGCTCACCGGCTGTCCCTGCCCGTGGGTGAGAGGGGATCCAAGCGGGCGCCGGGCGGCTACCGCACCCGGCGGGAGTGGTTCGCCAAGACCCGGCGCCTGCATGTGCTGGAGGACCGGCTGGAACGCGAGCGGTCCGATCGTGCGGCCGGTGTCGTGCACGTGGTGCGGGGCGGGAAGCAGCTGGCCCGCAACCGGCACCATCTGGAAGCCGCCCGGCTCACCGCCGGGCAGTGGCGGCAGCGCTGGGAGGCCGAACGCTGGTTCCTGCAGGCAGACGGGGAGTCGGGCAAGCCCTGCGGGAACGAGACCATCCGCGTCAGCCCCGACGGCGGGGCCGGCATCAAGCTGCCTGCCCCGCTGGCGCACCTGGCCAACGCCCCGCACGGCCGGTACGTCCTCACCGGCCGGATCGACTTCCGGCACCGGGGCCAGGAGTGGGCCGACCGCGTGTCCGCGAACCGGGCGGTGGCCTACCGCATCCACTACGACGTGGACCGTGACCGCTGGTACCTCACGGCCTCCTGGACGATCCCCCCGGTCCAGACCGTTCCCCTGGGGCAGGCCCGCTCGGGTGGTCTGATCGGCGTGGACACCAACGCCGACCACCTCGCCGCCTGGCGGCTGGACGAGCACGGCAACCCGATGGGTGAGCCCCGCCGCTTCCGCTACGACCTCGACGGCACTGCCCAGCACCGGGACGCCCAGGTGCGGCACGCCCTCACCCGACTGCTGCACTGGGCTCGACGCGAAGGCGTCGCCATCGCGGTCGAGGACCTGGACTTCGGCGCGGAGAAGACGCGGGAGAAGCACGGCCGCAAAAAGCGGTTCCGCAGGCTCATCAGCGGCATGCCCGTCGCCAGGCTGCGGGCACGGCTGGTGTCGATGGCGGCCGAACTCGGCATCGCCGTCGTCGTCGTCGACCCCGCCTACACCTCCCGCTGGGGAGCCGAGCACTGGCAGAAGCCCCTCACCTCGAAGAACCGCAGGACCACCCGTCACGACGCCGCCGGCGTCGCGATCGGAAGGCGCGCCCTCGGGCACCGTGTCCGGCGACGGACGGCACCGCCCCCACACGACCGGAGTGATCGTGTGGGGCATCGGACCGCCCAGGCCGGACACCGTGCCCGGGGGCGTGAGGGACCCCGCCCCCGCGTTCCCGGACCACGGACACGATCCGTGTCGCCGGACGCGGAGCGAACGCGGGCGACCAGGACACCCAACACCGTTCGGGAGGTCCGCAGTGAGCAGGAATGGGTCCAGGACTCACTCCTGCTCACTGACTAGGAACGGTTCATCAGGTCGAGATCTCAATGAAACGCCCTTCGGCGGCGGGTCGGCCGGTGCGGCGAAGGCCGGCCGGTCCACCGTGTCCTCAGGCCTTGCCGACCAGCTCGAAGCCGGCCTCGTCGACGGCGGCGCGGACGGCCTCCTCGTCGAGCGGGGCCGCGGAGACGACGGTGACCACGCCGGTGGCGGCGACGGCCTTCACCGAGGCGACCCCGGGAAGCCCGGAGATCTCGCCGGAGACGGCGCCCTCGCAGTGGCCGCAGCTCATGCCGCTCACCTTGTAGGTGGCGGTGACGGAGCCCTGGATGTCGGTCTGAGTGGTCATGTCGTTACTCCCTCGTCGAGACGTGCGGGGTGGAGGGGCCTGCGGGGGCCACGTTTTTCAGCTTATACCCCTAGGGGGTATGAATCCAGGACCGCCGGGGCTCCCGGATCAAGGAGCCACCCGCGACAAGGCGGAGGTTCGCGGATAGCGTTCCGCCGCAAACGGTGATCGCCGGGAAGGGGCGGGGGTGCGCCGGGGGGATGCGTACGGCACTCCGCACCGGCCCCCGCGCCGCCGGCGCGGACGGAAGGCGGGCCGGCCATGCGGGCGGTGGTGTTCGAGCGGTACGGGGAACCGGCCGAGGTGCGGGAGGTCGCGGACCCGGAGCCCGCGGAGCACGGGGTCGTGGTGCGGGTCGAGGCCACCGGCCTGTGCCGCAGCGACTGGCACGGCTGGCAGGGCCACGACCCGGACATCACGCTGCCGCACGTGCCGGGCCACGAACTCGCCGGTGTCGTCGAGGCGGTCGGCGCGCGGGTCACCGGCCGACGGGTCGGCGACCGGGTCACCGTCCCCTTCGTCTGCGCCTGCGGGAGCTGCCCGGCCTGCGCGGCCGGGGACCAGCAGGTGTGCGAGCGGCAGACCCAGCCCGGCTTCACCCACTGGGGCTCGTTCGCCCAGTACGTGGCCCTGGACCACGCCGACGTGAACCTGGTCGACGTCCCCGAGGGCATGTCCTTCGCGACGGCCGCCTCCCTGGGCTGCCGTTTCGCCACGGCCTACCGGGCGGTGGTGCAGCAGGGCCGGGTGGCGGCGGGGGAGTTCGTCGCGGTGCACGGCTGCGGCGGGGTGGGCCTGTCCGCCGTGATGATCGCGGCGGCCGCGGGCGCCCGGGTCGTCGCCGTCGACGTGTCCCCCCGGGCTCTGGACCTGGCCCGGAGGTTCGGCGCGGCCCAGTGCGTGGACGGGTCCGGGACACAGGACACCGCGGCCGCGGTCCGCGACCTCACCGGCGGGGGCGCCCACCTCTCCCTGGACGCCCTGGGCTCGCCCGCCACCTGCGCCGCCTCCGTGAACGGCCTGCGCCGTCGGGGCCGCCACGTCCAGGTCGGCCTGCTGCCCTCACCGACGGGCACGACCCCGGTGCCGATGGCCCGCGCCGTCGCCCTGGAGCTCGAACTCCTCGGCAGCCACGGCATGGCCGCACATGCCTACCCCTCGATGCTCGAGCTGGTCCGGGCAGGCGTCCTGCGCCCCGACCTGCTGGTGACACGCACCATCGGCCTGGACGCCGTTCCGTCGGCCCTGGCGGCGATGGGCACGGCACCGGGCGCGGGCGCGACGGTCATCGAGCCCTGGAGGTGAGAACCGCCCGCGTCCGGCCGGGGCCGGACGCGGGCGGTGCCGTACGGATCGGTCGGTCCGTCAGTCCCTGCGGCTCCGGTTGCCGGGCCGGGCCGCCACCCAGCGGCGCACCGTGTCCGCGTACCAGTACGGTTTGCCGCTCTCCACGTGGTCGGGCGGGGGCAGCAGACCGTGCTTGCGGTAGGAGCGTACGGTGTCCGGCTGCACCTTGATGTGCGCCGCGATGTCCTTGTACGACCACAGGCGTCGGTCGGTCATGCGTCGTTCCTCCCCGCGAGCACCACGGAGGCGGCCAGGGGGCGGCCGTCAGGGGGAGCCGGGTGCTGCGCTGGCGATCACCCAGCGTTCTGCCCGGTGAACGACGCGTTACGGAGAGGGTCGGCGGTTGTGCGCGGGACGTGACGGAAGAGTCGCCTGTGCGGGACATCTGTGACAGGGGCGGGGTGTTTGTGACACAAGTGACGCAAAGGCCCTCGCCGGCCCGTCGGCGGGGCGGGTCGATCCGTCCGGGGCGGTCCGACCGGGCCTGCCGGGCCGACCGGACCGTCCGGAACGGCCGGGCCCGAGGAGGTCCTGTCGAGATCTGGTCCGTATGTCTGGACAAAACATTGACAGGGCTTCGCCGCACGACTAGAAACCGGGGGAGAGCCGTACCAAGACGACCCGGGAGCACCGGACACCGCGACACGGCACGAAGGGAACGCGATCGCGATGGCGTACGACCTGATCACCATGGGCCGCATCGGAGTGGACCTCTATCCGCTCCAGACCGGTGTCCCGCTTCCGCAGGTCACCTCCTTCGGCAAGTTCCTCGGCGGCTCGGCGACGAACGTCGCGGTCGCCGCCGCCCGCCTCGGACGGCACACGGCGGTGATCAGCCGCACCGGTGACGACCCCTTCGGCACCTACCTCCACCAGGAGCTGCGCGGCTTCGGCGTGGACGACCGCTGGGTCACCGCGGTCCCCGGGCTGCCCACCCCGGTCACCTTCTGCGAGGTGTTCCCGCCGGACGACTTCCCGCTGTACTTCTACCGCCTGCCCAAGGCCCCCGACCTGGAGATCGACGCCCACGAACTCGACCTGGACGCCATCCGTGACGCGAGCGTCTTCTGGGTCACCGGCACCGGACTGAGCGAGGAGCCCAGCCGCACCGCGACCCTCGGCGCGCTCGCCCACCGGGCCAAGGCCGGCACCACCGTCTTCGACCTGGACTGGCGCCCGATGTTCTGGCCCGACCCCGACCGGGCCCGCCCCTTCTACCAGGAGGCCCTGCGCCACACCACCGTCGCCGTGGGCAACCTGGACGAGGTGGAGGTCGCCACCGGCGTCCGCGAACCCCACGCCGCCGCCCGCGCGCTGCTGGACGCCGGCGTCGAACTCGCCGTGGTCAAGCAGGGACCGAAGGGCGTCCTCGCGGTCAGCGCCACGGGCGAGAGCGCCGAGGTCCCGCCGCTCCCGGTGAACGTCCTCAACGGCCTCGGCGCCGGCGACGCCTTCGGCGGCTCCCTCTGCCACGGCCTGCTCGCCGGCTGGAGCCTGGAGCGGACCATGCGGTACGCCAACGCCGCCGGAGCCATCGTCGCCTCCCGGCTCGAGTGCTCCTCCGCGATGCCCACCGAGGACGAGATCGAGGCGGCGGTCACCGCGGGGGCCGTGCGATGACCGACCTGCACGTCGGCCGGGCGCGTTCCGGCCGCACCCCGGGGCACCGCTGACGGCCCGCCCCGGCACCGATCGCCTCCGGCGCGGGAGGCCGCTTTGCTTTGGCAGGAGCGAAGTGTGCGTGCGATGACTCCCCGCCCGCTACGGCCCCGCGCCGGAGGTCCCCGGCCCCAGTCGTCCACGGGGAGACCGGAACGCCCGACAGTGTGTCGGGCGCGCCACACGCCCGGCCCTGGTGTGATGAATCCAAGGCACGTGAGGTGCAGGAACGGTACGTCCGAACCCGGCGCCGCCCTCTGTGAAGGAGTTCTAGGCCATGACGAAGATCGTCAACCACTGGATCGGCGGCAAGACCGCCGAAGGCACGTCGGGCACGTACGGGCCGGTGACCGACCCGGCGACCGGCGAGGTCACCACGAAGGTCGCGTTCGCCTCCGTGGAGGAGGTGGACGCCGCGGTCGCCGCCGCCCAGGAGGCGTACCTGACCTGGGGGCGGTCCTCCCTGGCCAAGCGGACCTCCGTGCTCTTCGCGTTCCGGGCGCTGCTGGACGCGCACCGCGACGAGATCGCCGAACTGATCACCGCCGAGCACGGCAAGGTGCACTCCGACGCGCTCGGCGAGGTGGCGCGCGGACTGGAGATCGTCGACCTGGCCTGCGGGATCAACGTGCAGCTCAAGGGCGAGCTGTCCACGGAGGTCGCCAGCCGGGTCGATGTCGCCTCGATCCGCCAGCCGCTGGGCGTCGTGGCGGGCATCACCCCGTTCAACTTCCCGGCGATGGTGCCGCTGTGGATGTTCCCGCTGGCCATCGCCTGCGGCAACACCTTCGTGCTGAAGCCGTCCGAGAAGGACCCGTCGGCCGCCGTCCGCCTCGCCGAACTGCTCTCGGAGGCCGGGCTGCCGGACGGCGTCTTCAACGTCGTCCACGGCGACAAGCTCGCCGTCGACCGCCTCCTCGCCCACCCCGACGTCAAGGCCGTCTCCTTCGTCGGCTCCACGCCCATCGCCCGCTACATCCACACCACCGCCTCGGCGAACGGCAAGCGCGTCCAGGCCCTGGGCGGCGCCAAGAACCACATGCTGGTGCTGCCCGACGCCGACCTGGACGCGGCGGCCGACGCCGCCGTCTCCGCCGCCTACGGCTCGGCGGGGGAGCGTTGCATGGCGATCTCCGCGGTCGTCGCCGTCGGCGCGATCGGCGACACCCTGGTGGAGAAGATCCGCGAGCGCGCCGAGAAGATCAAGATCGGTCCCGGCAACGACCCGGCCTCCGAGATGGGCCCGCTGATCACCAAGGCCCACCGCGACAAGGTCGCCTCCTACGTGGCGAACGCGGCGGGCGAGGGCGCCGAGGTCGTCCTGGACGGCACCGGCCACACCGTCGAGGGCCACGAGGGCGGCCACTGGATCGGCATCTCCCTGCTGGACAAGGTGCCCACGTCCGCGAAGGCCTACCAGGACGAGATCTTCGGCCCGGTGCTGTGCGTGCTGCGCACCGAGACCTACGAGGAGGCCCTGGACCTCATCAACTCCTCGCCGTACGGCAACGGCACCGCGATCTTCACCCGGGACGGCGGCGCCGCCCGCCGCTTCCAGCTGGAGGTCGAGGCCGGCATGGTCGGCGTGAACGTCCCGATCCCGGTCCCCGTCGGCTACCACTCCTTCGGCGGCTGGAAGGATTCCCTCTTCGGCGACCACCACATCTACGGCAACGACGGCACGCACTTCTACACCCGCGGCAAGGTCGTCACCACCCGCTGGCCCGACCCCTCCGACGCCCCCTCCGGCATCGACCTGGGCTTCCCCCGCAACCACTGACGGCGCGGACCGTCATCCCGGCCGGCCGGGACCGTACTCACCCCCACGGTCCCGGCCGTCGGCCCGACGCAACCGCTCCGGGGGCGCGGTCCACTCCCGGCCCCCGCCGACGGGACGTACGAACGCGGTCGGGCGCGGACGCTGATCCCCTCGCCAGGGAGGCACGTACGCCGTGACGTCCTGGAGGATCCCCACGCGCCCGGATTCCGGGTCCTCCACCAGGCTGCCGCGCGGGAGGCTTTCCGTTCCCCGAGGCGGTGCGAGCCAGTCCACGTCCGACTGCCGTCCGGTCACCGCAGGCCGTCCCGGTGACTGCTCCAGTGGTTGAGTTCCCGAAGCCGCTCGCTCAGCGGTCGCCCGTCTTCCCGCGGCGCGGACTCCGGCGGCGACTCGTCCCGGCCTTCCTCGGCCTCGCACATCAGGCCGTTCCTCAGGCAGACCAGTAACCGCAGCATCAGGCGCCGCTCCTCAGCCGTGAGCGGCTCCGTCTCCCTGCTCACCGCGCCGTTCCGGCTGCCCGCAGAACGGCCGCGAGCCTGCGAGCGGTCTCCAGGTTGCAGCGCCCGAGGTCGATGAGCGGGACGGCATGGCATGCCGCGACCGTGGGAACGTCCAGCGCCAGCGAGGGCAGTGTGATCCCGACACCGGCCAGCGCCACCCCCAACTCCTCCCGCACGGCCTCCGCCTGCTGAATGCCGTCCATCACCGCTTCGAGTTCCTTGTCCGTCATTTACCTGCTCCGGTTGTCCGTCACGTGTTGCACTCGAAGCATCACGCTGAGCAGATGGCACGGCCAGGGCCGACGCGTTGCCGCTCCGCGAGGCAGCGGACGCGGTACGAGGGACAGGGGAGTTGGCCGATGAACGTACGGCCGGAGCAGCACGACGGCAACGAGGACTCCGCACGGGGCGCGCTCGGCAGCACCCTGCGCTACCTCCGCGAGAAGGCGGGCAAGTCGCTGAGCCAGCTCGCCGAGGACACCAACTACGACAAGAGCTACCTGTACCGGCTGGAGGCCGCCGAACGCATCTCCAAGCGACCGGTGATGGAGGACCTGGACACGTACTACGAGACCGGGGACCTGCTGATTCGGCTGTGGAAGCTGGCGCGGATGGAGGTGTTCAAGGACCAGTACAAGGCGTTCATGCGGCTGGAGGCCACGGCCAACGTGATGCACATGTACACCCCTGGCGTTCCTGGTCTGCTTCAGATGGAGGCGTACGCCAGGGTTGTGCTGTCGCTGTGGCAGGCGCAACCGGATGAAGAGGCATTGGAAGAACAGGTCGTCGCGCGTATCGGGCGTCAGGAGTTGCTTCACCGAAAGCCCAAACCTGTCATCCGAGTGATCATCGATGAAGCGGCACTTCGGCGCACTGTGGCCGACCCCAAGATTTGGGACGACCAGTTGCTCCACCTCGTCTACTCGGCAGCCCAGCCCACGATCACCATCCAGGTACTGCCGTTCAGCGCGGGGGTTCACCCGCTCAACAGGGGCTCACTCCACCTGTTGTGGCAACCTGACGGAACCTCTGTTGCCTACCTGGAAGGCAACACGTCCGGCGAACTGCTCGAAGAGCCTGACGATATCCATAAGTTCCGTTTGGCCTACGATCGGGTGCGAGACGTGGCGTTGACGCCACAGGACTCGGTGATGTTCATCGAGCGCGTCCTGGAGGAGCTCCGATCATGAGCCGTACAACCGATCTTGATGCCGTTGACTGGCGCAAGTCGAGCTACAGCGACGGAGGAGCAGACAACTGCGTCGAGGTTGCCCATGGCTTCCCCGCCGTTGTCCCCGTCCGAGACAGCAAGACCCCGCACGGCCCGGTCCTCCACTTCCCCGCCACCGCCTGGACCGCCTTCCTCAGCACCCTCAAGGGGCCCGGTTCCCCGACTGCCTGATGCATAGCCACTGACTTACGAAACCCCCCCGCGTCGGCAGAGAAGACGCGATCCTCGGCCACCCTGGAGGGTGACCGCCACCTCACCGCCGTCGCCTGGCGCAAGTCGAGCTACAGCGTTGCGATCCTCGGCCACCCCGGAGGGTGACCGCCACGCGGCGCCCAGGGCGACCACTGCGATGGCGACGGCTGGGCCAGGAACGAGTTGCGATCCTCGGCCACCCCGGAGGGTGACCGCCACCCCCGGTGACGTCCGGGCGCTCGCGCTGGCCGGGTAGTTGCGATCCTCAGCCACCCCGGAAGGTGACCGCCACGTACAAGGCCGGCATTCAGGCCGCGCAAGGCCTGGTGTTGCGATCCTCGGCCACCCCGGAAGGTGACCGCCACGGTGAGGCCACCCGTGATGGTGCCGCCGATCTTGTCGTTGCGATCCTCGGCCACCCCGGAAGGTGACCGCCACGCCGGACTCCACGTCGCTGGTGGACAGGTCACCGGAGTTGCGATCCTCGGCCACCCCGGAAGGTGACCGCCACTGGACGGCCTGCCTCAGCAGGTCCAGCAACTCACGGTTGCGATCCTCGGCCACCCCGGAAGGTGACCGCCACCCGGCCGCCTGGTCGGCTGGTCCATCCGGGTGGGCACGTTGCGATCCTCGGCCACCCCGGAAGGTGACCGCCACCGGGAGGCCGGCTCGCGCAGGTCGGGGTCGGTCAGGTGGTTGCGATCCTCGGCCACCCCGGAAGGTGACCGCCACTCTGGATCTCCCGGGCGAACTCCTCTTGGCTGAGGTTGCGATCCTCGGCCACCCCGGAAGGTGACCGCCACCAGCCGGCCGGTGATGACGGTGTTGGAGTTCGGCGGTTGCGATCCTCGGCCACCCCGGAAGGTGACCGCCACTCGACGAAGGCCAGGCCGTCCTCCGCTGGCACGGGATGTTGCGATCCTCGGCCACCCCGGAAGGTGACCGCCACGCGCGGATGTCGTGGGCGATGGCGTCGTCGTGGATGTTGCGATCCTCGGCCACCCCGGAAGGTGACCGCCACGCTGCCTGAGCAGCGGAAACAGCGTACTGCTCGCTGCGGTGTGGGTGAGCAGCGGGTGACGGAGCTGCCCAATGCGGACATTCGACTTCGGTGCGATCCGCGTGTCGTGTGCGTGCTTCCGGTTCCGAAGCGGGCGTGCGGGAGGAAATCGCATCCGTCCGTCGGCCGGGCAGCGGACATCATGGTTCGTCAGAGTATGAGGTCTTCACGGTGGGGCTGGATCTGTGCGATGCCCAGGGTCTGGACGTGGTTGAAACCGTCGGCGGGCAGCCGGTACAGCCGGATGTTGTCGGTGTCGGAGTCGATGATCTGGTCGAGGTCGTGGAGGAGCTTGAGGAGCGTCTTCTCATCGGTGACGATCTCGAAGACGGATTTTTGGACTCGCAGTCCGTGGCCTTCGCAGAGTTTCGCGACGCGGCGAAGGCGGCGTCGGCCGGCTGGGCTGGTGGTGTCGACGTCGTAGGTGAGCAGCAGGTCCATCAGGCAGCTGTCCAGGGGAGGTAGCCGGGGAGTTCGCCTCTCAGGTGGCGGGCGAGGATGCGAGCCTGGACGACTGGGAGGAGGCCGGCGGGTACCTCCCGGCCGGCGATGGGATGCTCCCAGGTCTGGGTCTTCCACTCCTGCCAGGCTCCGATCAGTTCTTTGCGGCCGTCCTCGGTGAGGCTCACGGCGCCGCCGCTGAGATGGTCGAAGTGGCTGGCCCGCAGTTGCCGACGGTTGAACTGGGTGAGGGCGAAGCGGTCGGCGAGGACGGGGCGGAATTCCTCCATCAGGTCCAGGGCGAGGGCCGGTTTGCCGGGGCGGAGGCCGTGGAGGAACCCGAGGTACGGGTCGAGGCCGACCTGTTCGAGGGCTCCGTGCACAAGGCTGCGGAGGAGACCGTAGGTGAAGGAGAGCGCCGCGTTGACGGGGTCGGTGGGCGGACGCCGGTTGCGGTGGGTGAAGGGCGGTAGGTCGGTGGCGGTACTCAGGATGTGAGGGAGGGCAGCGAAGTAGTTGCGGGCTGCCTGGCCTTCTATGCCCATGACGACATCGATGGACTCCGCAGCGCCGAGATTGTCGATAGCCGCGGCGAGATCTTCTGCGGCCTTGCGGACGTGTTCGCGGCGGGCGAGTGCGGCGTCACGGGCGGCTCGGAGCAGGATCCACCGACTGTTGCGGATCTTGCCGGCCACGAGGTTCCGGGCGATGCCGAGGCGTGCGTCGGTGTCGTCATGGCGCTGGTGCTGTGCGTGCCGGAGAAGGACGTTGCCGCGGACGGCGCCGTCGAGGCGGGCCAGGTAGCGGCCGCCTCTACTCATCCAGGTGACGGGCCGCTTGTCCTGCGCGCAGCGGGTGATGAGTTCTGTGGAGAGGTTGATGTGGCCGTAGACGACGATGCCGTCGAGCCGTCGCAGGGGCAGTGTGCGGCGCCCGGGGGTGTCGGGAAGGTGGATGCGGAGGGTGTCCTGTTCCAGCCGCAGGTCGGTGCCCTGGGTCTGGACGTAGAGGGTGTTGAGGAGTTCGGTGGTCACTCGTCGATGTCCTGGGTGTCGTCGAGGAGGTACAGGTCGTGCAGGGCCTGCTGGTAGCGGTGGGTGCCTGCGAGGAGTTTGGGCATGCAGTCGGTGGCCATGGAGCAGCGTCGGCAGCGGCTGTCGGCGACGGGGGGCGGGAGTGTGTGGTTGTGGCTCAGGAGGTTGCGGACGGCGTTCGTCGTATCGAGGACGCGGGTGCGGAGGGCCTCGTTGACGGTGACGGTGTGGCGTCGCCGTTCGGTGCCGGAGTAGATGGCCGCTGTGGTGACCGGTTGCTTGAACATGTACTCGAGGCACATGGCTTGGGCGGCGACCTGGACGTCGGCGGGGCCGCCGGGGTGGTAGCGGCCCGATTTGTGCTCGACGGGGAGGACGGTGCCGTCCGCATGCAGTTCGACGGTGTCGCAGATTCCGGTCAGTCCATGGCCGTCGTGCCAGACGGGCAGGGCATGGAGAGTACGCACGGTGCCGCGGCCGCGGTTGCCGGGGGTGTCGACGCGCTGGTGGAGGAGGGTGCCACGCACAGTGGCCGCGTCGTCGGCGAAAGAGTCCTCGAGGAGGATCAGACCGCACTGGCGCGGACAGTAGGTGTAGTGCTCCAGGGCGGAGAGGGGGACTTGGGCCTGCTCTGCCTCTCCGCCCTGGCGGGATGCGACGGTCATCCGATCAGAGTGGTGAGAGAAATGCCCTCGGGCAGGTCGGCCTCGTGGACGTCCACCTGGTAGTCGCTGAAGGCGCGGGCGGTGGCATCACCGGGTCCCTTGACAGTGACGCGGTCGAGGAGCTGGCGGGCGGGGGCCTTGCCGAACTTGTCGTCGTGGGTGAAGACGTACAGACCTCGAAGGTTCAACTCGCCGCGGGCCGCGGCACGGTCATGGTCGAACATGAGAGTGAAGGCGCGCCAGAACATGGCAAGGTCGTCGCTGGTGACGCCGGTGCGGCCGGCGAGGGGAGCGCTGAAGTGGCCTTCGCCGCGGTAGAGACCGTAGGGGACGATGTGCTTGGAGCCCATCTCGGTGGTCTTCTTCTCGAGGTCCTCGCTCTTGGTGGGGGTGACGCGAGTGATGCCGAACTCGAAGGGGGTGATCGGGTCCACCGAGCGGGAGAAGGTGAGCTGGATCGGGCCGCGAACGCGGCCGGCCTGGCGGTTCTTCTGCCCGGTCGTCATGACGGCGCCGAACATGCGTACGTCGAAGAAGGTCCGGCACATCCACTGCTGTGCGTCGAGCTGGCTGGCCTCGGAGCCGGCGGCGTCGGCCGCGTAGGCGCGTTCGTGCTGGCTGTTGAGGGCGACGCCGGCCTCGACGTAGATGTCGTAGCCGGGCTTGTTCTCCTCCTCGTTGAGGAGGGCGACGGTGTTGCGGATCTTCCTCTTGAGGGCGACGTCGGTGATCAGGCCCTGTCCGGAGACGGGGTCGGTGCGGGGCATTCCGCCGGCGTCCGGGTCACCGTTGGGGTTGCTGTCGCGGGCTTCGAGGAGGAAGACGAAGTCCATCTTGCGGTTCGGGTCGAGGTGCGGGCTGGTCATGGCGTTCTCCCGGGTACGAGCTGAGGTTTTCCGGACCGCGGCCGGTCGCTGGTGCGGTAGGGGCCAGGGCGGAGATGAGTGGGGGCGCGTGAGGCGCAGTGCCTTGGGCGGGGCTGCTACGCGGGCTCGGTAGCAGCCCCGTTGACGGCCTGGTCCTTGTTCTTCTTGTGCGCGGCCTTGGCTGCGAAGTCCGCGGCGCGCTGCTGCTCGTAGCCGAGGACGAACTTGGCCTGCTGCTCGGTGGTGAGGAGCAGGGGGATACCGTCGTGGGGGTCGAAGGCGGCGAACGCCTCGGCCAGCCTCCTGCTGAGCGCGGTGTAGGCGGCCTTGTTGTCGCGGCGCAGCCGCTTGAGGTGGGCGTTGGCAACCAGACGCAGGTTCTTGAACACGGCGGCCGGCGCGGTCATGGCGGTGCCGAAGAACTTGTCGCCGATGGTGGCCTTCACGTCCGGCAGCGCCGCGTACTGGATGGCTTCGAGGACGGCGAAGACGCGCCCGCACAGGTAGCCGGGGTCGAGCTGGGTGGAATCGAGGCGGTCGGCGGGGGCGGTCACCTGGTGGTCCTTCCGGTTCGGGTGGAGCGCGAGCCGTAGCAGGGCGATGCGTGGGGGGTCGACGCGCCGGTCCGCGCGGATGCGCTGCAGGAGGTGGGGCAGGAGGCGGGCGGGTACCGGCCCGCGGGTCAGGGCCGCGTGCAGGAGTTCTTGCTCCAGGCCCTTGGGGGCACTGCCGGAGACGTACTTGTTCGCCTTGGCGTCCCAGCGGCCCGCGGCGAGGGCGAGGCGCCACAGCGGGAAGTAGCGGTAGCTGTGGTTCCAGCCGTCGTAGACGCGGTGGTGGTCGAACCAGGCACCGAGGTGGTTGCGGAGCCGTCCGACCGGAATATCCAGCCAGTCGAGGACGACGGCCCGGGCGTTGTTGAGGCCCAGGGTCAGCGAGTAGTAGGCGTTGGGGTCGATCCGCTCGGCGGTGGCCGGGTCGGGGTGCTCGTGCAGCGAGATGAGGAGCCGGGCCACCGCGGCGTCGGTGGCGGTGTCCAGCGTGCCGAAGAGGTCGTCGACCGGTTCTCGCGTCCACCACACGGTGACCGAGTCGGTGGCGCGTCGGCGGTTCGTGTCGCTGGCGAGCAGCAGGTTCAAGGCGGCCATGGCCCGTCCGCCGCACCGCTCGCACACGGGCGTGTTGACCAGCTGCAGGGCGCCGCCCCGTCCCTGTGCGGAGGCGTTGATGCTGACGAGCTGGGCGTCGCGGCCCCGGCCGGCGGTGGGGATGGCACCCGACTTGATGCTCTCGGGGATGGTGCTGAGCAGTTCGCCGTTCTTGCCGCAGACCAGGCACAGGCCGGCGGCGTTCTTGCTGGACTTGCGGGACCGCACGCCGGCCGCCCACGCCTGACGCACGCTGGGCAGCAGGTGCAGCCAGGTGTTGTCGTGCGCCACCAGGGCGATGTTGTCGGCGGCCGTCATCTCCTGCGGTGCCTCGAGCCCGTGCAGGACACCCGTGGTGACGAACGTCCGCACCGCCTCGGCGTACGGGTCGTCCGGTGCCGCATTCGCCCAGGCCAGCAGGAAATCCGAGTACACGTCGCGGCGGCGCCGACCCTCCTCGACGGCACGCTCGGTCACCGGCTTGCCCGGGGCCTGCTTGGGCAGGGCGAGGACATACTGGGCCGTGTCCACCATCAGATACGGCGGCGGCATCGTCCCGGACCGGTAGGCGTACGGGGCGGTCGTCTCCAGCGGCTTCTCGCCCTTGGCCGGACGCCGGTCCACGAAGACGGCCGCGGTTCCGTCCGCGTTGAGCTGCAGGATCCACTGGATCCGCTTGGGCCGGTAGTACGGCGGCGGCAGCTCGTCGTCCGCCTCGGCTCGCGCCGCGTACTCGGTCAGACGGTGCAGGAGCATCCCGTATTCACCGCCCCGTACCGGAGCCGTCGGCACGCCACGCGGACGAGACCGGCATCGCAACCGCGTTCACGCCCAGCGGGGCGACCGGCACCGACATCACCCCCTGGTGCAGCTGCGCATGGAACCAGCGGTACTGCTCTCCGCCGGAGGCGGGATAGACGATGGAGTGCAGCATGACGCCGAGTTCTTCGTCGCGGTCGATCGGCCGGGCGTCTGTCTGCGGCCCGAAGGAGGCGCTGAACTCCCGGCAGCCGAGATAGGGCTCGGAGAAGCAGGCGCCCTTGTCGACGCGTCGACGGAGCTGATCGCGGTACTTCTGCTCGGGCACGTCCGCGGCGTGCGGAGCACGCAGGATCTGCGCGCGGATCCGGTAGTGCACATCGCGCAGCAGCATGCTGTTGCGCTGATCGCGGTCGTTCTCCACGTCGTAGCGGCGCCCGGGGTCCTTGCGCAGCGCGGCGACCTCCGTGGCGCTGACCACGGACTTCACCTCATTACGCCGGACCTGCGTCCACTCGATCGGCTTCAGCACCTCGATCGCCGTGATGACGTAGGCCATCTCCGGCTTCCAGAAGATCGCCTCCAGCACCCCCACCGCGGCCGACGGCGTCATCACCGGGTACGAGACCCGCTCCACCTTAAGCTCGGGCCGGGTGAAGCAGGCCAGTGGCCCGGACACCTCCACCACCAGATCGGGAAACGTCCATCCCCCATTGCCCCGGCGGTCGACCGAGGCAGGGGCCGCGCGTACGGCCATGCAGAAACCCCCCAAGTTGCTCACTCGACCCCCGAGTCGGTGGAGGAGTCGTAGTGACGGCGAAGAATAAGGACTCACACTGACAACGGCCCCTCACCAGCGGCTTTATCAGCGTCTTTCAACGGAACGCTGCTACCGGCCGGCGCACTGAAGGCAGAGGAGCGCGAGGACCTCCCCGGGCGGGAGGCCTTCCCGCCGGCGCCGCATGCGCCTTCTGGGAGGGCCTCCTGCAGAGGCTGCGTCAGTCGATCACGAGCCAGAGCCTGAGCCTGGGCCTCGTAATCAAAACCAAAACGACGACGAGAATGAAAATCCCAACGGTCAAAGGAGCCGCATCTGTTACTGAATCAATCTGCACTGTTCTAACTCCTCGCCCCTTCATTGACTTCATGTGGTCTAGCTAAGACCTGTTGAAGTGTGACCGTAGGGGACACGGGTGGAGCAGGTGGGCGGTTTCACCGCAGATACCGCCGGGATACGACGAGAGATGTACCTGAAGTAGACGTGGCCCAGAGGCTGATGCCTCTGGGCCACGTGCTCGCTGCTCGGTCAGACCAGCTACACCACCATGAACTCAATGTTGCGATCCTCAGCCCCACCACCGGTCAGGGGACGGGGAGGCTGCCACAGGCTCGTATCGGGCTGCCCGCCTATCGTGGCACTCCGGCAGCCGTCTTCAGGAGAGAGTCACACCATGCCGTACGCGTCGAGGTCCTCTGGCTCGTCGGGGTCGAGACCGCGCCGCTCGTGGTAGGCGCCGTGCCAGAGCAGCAGGTCGCCTGCCACCGGGACTGCCAGCCCGGAGCGCAGCGAGGCGTCGGCTTCCCTCTTCGGCAGGGAGGCCGTGTGCTGTTGGAGACTGCGCAGCACCTCCGGGCCGCATGGCCGGAACGGATCCGTCAGCTGTGCGACGGCCCCCTCGATCTGCTCCCGGTCACTCTCGTTGCGGATGACGATCACCGGGACACTGTGGTGGTCTTCGATCATTTGGAACTCCCGGTCCACCTGCGGGAAGTCAAGGGCGCTCCGCAGCTTCTGGATCTCTGCTCCCAGGCCGGACTCCGGATGCCCGCCCTGCTGGTAGGCGTAGCGTCGCTGGTAGTAGCTGTGTAGCGCGTCCAGATCGTCTGGCTCGGCAAGCGGCTGCGGTCCGAAGAACTGCTCCCCGGCCTGCACCGCGGCCTGGTACTCGGCACTGCGCGGCCGGCCGCCGTCTGCGGGGTCGAAGACGATCACGGTGCCGAAGGCCAGGCGTCCGTCACGGTTGCAGCGGCCGGCCGCCTGCTGCAGGGACTCCGCAGGCGCCCACGCCCGGTACACCCGCGGGAAGTCGACATCGACACCCGCCTCGATCAGACTGGTCGACACCACTTGAACCGGCTCGCCCCGGCGGAGCAGTGCGCGGATCTCTGCGATCACCTCCCTGCGGTGGGCACCGGTCATCCGCGTCGACAGATGCAGCACCAGACCCTCGGCGGATGCGACTTCCAGGTGGCGGTGAAAACGTGCCGCATCCCTGGTGGTCCCGACCACCGTCAGCACCTGCGGGTGTTCTGCCGCCTCCCGCGCGACGCTCTCCAGCGTCACGTCCTGCCCCGTGCGCCACTCGTACTGCACCCGCCGCAAAGACTCGAACAGCGCCGCCGGATCGTCGACGACCGCCTTCCGCTCCAGCCCCTTCCACGCCGACAGCTCCCAGAACGACGGCTGGGTCGCCGAGACCAGCAACACCGTGACCCCGAAGTGATCCACCAGCCCCCGCAAGCCGCTCAGGATCGGCGCGAGAAGACGATCCGGCAGGGCCTGCACCTCATCCAGGACGATCACTGAGCCGGCCAGGTTGTGCAGGCGCCGCATCTGCGACGGCCAGTGGGAGAACAAGGACTCGAACAGCCTGACCGTGGTGGTCACCACGAACGGCGCGTCCCAGTTCTCCGCGGCCAGTTTCGCCGTCCGGGCACGCTGCCGCAGAACGTCACGCTGCTCCTCGGTCAGCTCACCGAGCGCAGTCCCCTCCGGGTCGAGGTCCACCGCACTGTGATGCTCCAGCACCACCGCCGGCTCGCCGCTCACGTCCTCGGGGTCGAGCAGGTCCCGGTACACGGCTGCGTTCTGTTCCGTGATCGAAATGAACGGCACCGCCAGGACGACCCGCCGCATGCCGTGCTCCGCCGCATGCCGCAGCGCGAAGCCGCCCGCGGCCATGGTCTTCGCCCCACCGGTCGGGACCTGGAGCACATACATCCCTGGCTCATCCGTCGCCGCCGCACACGCCTGCTCGTACACGGAATGCCTCAGGGCATCCACCGGGGAAGACTCCCGCCCCGCCAGGTACCGCTTCCTCCGAGCCTCGTAGCGCTCCACCAGAGCCGCCATGTCCACCGGCTCTCCCACCCGCGCCGGCGTACCGCCGAAGTGGGCGGACGTGTCGAGGTAATCCGCGTCCACGACGCAGGAGAACAGCATCCTCACCAGAAGGTCGAGCCCCAGCCGCTGATCCCGCTTCGGCAGGCCGAGCAACCAGCCGGGCGGGGCAATCCGCGACGGGCGGTGGATCTCCGGCACGATCCGCTCGACAGCGCGGATCGCCTCCTCCACCCGCGCGGCCTCCGAGCC
This sequence comes from Streptomyces sp. NPDC004051, assembly GCF_053604275.1. Lineage (NCBI taxonomy): Bacteria > Bacillati > Actinomycetota > Actinomycetes > Kitasatosporales > Streptomycetaceae > Streptomyces > Streptomyces sp. NPDC004051. Next base: position 75,188 of record NZ_JBSGHG010000017.1, read on the forward strand.
ACCGGGGCGGCCTTTGTGTAACTCGTCCCGGAGCCGCTCCATGTCCGGAAGCCCGCCATGATGCCCGAACACCACTGCCGCACATGCCAACTGCGTGTACCGCTCCGCCAGCACTGTGCCGGCATGCTTGTGCGGGATCCCCACCTTCCCTTTACCCCCGCGCGCCTCGACAGCCTTGAGCTTGTCCTGCCAAGCGCATGCCCCCTTGCCCACGTCGTGCACCAAGGCCAGATACTCCGCCAACTCACCGGCCCCGAACACCTCCCCGAAGCGCCGCGCCAGCGCAGCCGAGCCACGCAAGTGGTCCTCCAGCGTGTGTCGCACCCCTGAGACAGCACTCAGACTGTGCGCATACAACGCACCCCCTACAGCCACCACTACTCCCTCTCCGCTCCGGACAGCGCCTCCACGCCCCACCGAGGCCAAGACCGTAGCCGCCATGTCTGACGCTGGCCGGACAGAGCACCAAATCGGTAACCTCCAAGTCCTGCCCCCGTCGGCAGCCCCTGCTTCGGAACCGGAAGCACACCCACGACACGCGGATCGCACCGAAGTCGAATGTCTGTATTGGGTAGCTCTGTCATCCGCTGCTCGCCCACACCGCAGCGGGCAGTACGCTGTTTCCGCTGCTCAGGCAGCGTGGCGGTCACCCTCCGGGGTGGCCGAGGATCGCAACCTCGTCCCGGCCCCCGACGCCGACCCGGCCGCCCTTGTGGCGGTCACCCTCCGGGGTGGCCGAGGATCGCAACACCAACCACCTCGCGACCAACCGGGAGGAACAGGCCCGGTGGCGGTCACCCTCCGGGGTGGCCGAGGATCGCAACCAGAGGCGGTCGGAGGCGATGCTGTGTGCCTCGGCGAGGTGGCGGTCACCCTCCGGGGTGGCCGAGGATCGCAACTTCGTGGTCGACGTGACCCGCACGTACTCGATGGTGTGTGGCGGTCACCCTCCGGGGTGGCCGAGGATCGCAACGTCTGGACCTGGACGGTCCAGCGGACGGCTGTCCCCCCGGTGTTCCAGCGTGGCGGTCACCCTCCGGGGTGGCCGAGGATCGCAACCTCATCATCTGCGCCACCGAGGGCACCAGCCTCGGTGTGGCGGTCACCCTTCGGGGTGGCCGAGGAGCGCAACACCCGGGCCTCCGGCCAGGGCGGCAACATGCGCGCAGTGGCGGTCACCCTCCGGGATGGCCGAGGATCGCAACGAAGATCCATGCGTCAACCGTACGGGGTCTCCCCCTGTGGCGGTCACCCTCCGGGGTGGCCGAGGATCGCAACGTCGTCGGCCACATCGGCATGACCCGGGCCCTGCTGTGGCGGTCACCCTCTGGGGTGGCCGAAGATCGCAACGCCAGTGTGCAGCACTCCGGCCGCCCGTCCATCGACTTCGAGGTCGGTCATGTCGTCGCGGTGGTAGTTCGCGACGACGCGGCCTCCAGGAGGGACTCGTCAGTGGCGACGCGAGCGTTGTCGATACGGACCGGGGTGGTGGCGAGCCCGACGAGGAGGGAGGCTTCAAGGCGGCGGCGCCCGTCGACGACGACGTACTGGGCGCCGTCATCGAGGTCGTTGGCACGGTCGTGCCGGTCGCGGAGGTAGGCATCCGTGATGGCGAATGGGGATGGGGATAGGCAGGATGATGCCGACCTCGCGAACCGAATCGGTGGTCTCGTCGAGGTTACGGAGGTGATTACGCGGGTTGTCGGGATTGCCGCTGAGCAGGGTCGCCGCGAGTTCGGTGATGGCGGCGGTTGTGTTCTGGCCCCCATCTTGCTGATCGCGTTCCGCTGGGCGCTGCAGACCGCGCTGAAGGTGGGTGCCGGCCCAGGGTTTCTGCCTTGCTCACCTGCTGGTCCCCCTCGCTACCTGCCTCATGGTCTCCGCCTGGTCGCTGTGAGGGGCGTACGAGAGCAAGGGCGTCTTCTTGCCGACGCCGTCCTTCTGGTTGCCAACGAGCTTTCGCTCGGGCTCGGTTGCCTGGGTGCCGGTCTGCAGGGACGAGGTCCTCCCTGCTGGCGCGGGGGTGTGCGGGGAGTGTTCTGCAACGAGGTCGTCCCGCGCCTGGTCGTCGCCTGCCCCCCCACCGACGCGGGGATGTTCCGCACCCCGATAGCTCCGGCACGCAGCCCAGGTCGGTGTACCGCGTCCGGTGTATGTGGGGGACTCGCGTACGACCGGGGGAGGGGATCGGTATCCACCTGGGGGCAGCCGGAGGGTGCGGCGACCCCCTTTAGGGTTCAGGCATGGACTTCCGAATGACCCAGCTGCGGGCCCGTTTGCGAGGGGGCGGGCGTGGCGGTGGACGGCGGCCGCAGCGGGCGATGGCCGCCGTGGGGGCCGTCGTCGTGCTCGCCGGGGCCGGTACGTGGACCGCCGTCGCCGCCGAGGACGCGGTGCCCGCGGTCAGCCGGACCGACCGGATCGCGAGTACGGCCGACGGGGTGCGCATCGACACCTCGTACTTCACCGCCGGCCCGGCCGGCCGCCGCCCCGCCGTGCTGCTCGGGCACGGCTTCGGCGGCAGCAAGGACGACGTACGGCAGCAGGCCGAGGAGCTCGCGCGCGAGGGGTACGCGGTGCTCACCTGGTCCGCGCGCAGCTTCGGCGAGTCCACCGGGAAGATCGGGCTGAACGACCCGAAGGGCGAGGTCGCCGACGTCTCCCGGCTCATCGACTGGCTCGCGGAGCAGCCCGAGGTGCAGCTGGATGAGGAGGGGGACCCGCGCCTCGGCATGGCCGGCGCCTCCTACGGCGGGGCCATCGCGCTGCTCACCGCCGGGCACGACGACCGGGTGGACGCCCTCGCCCCCGCGATCACCTACTTCGACCTCGCCGAGGCGCTGTTCCCGAACGGCGTGTTCAAGAAGCTGTGGGCGGGCATCTTCGTCAACACCGGCGGCGGCTGCGAGAAGTTCGAACCCGCGCTGTGCCGGATGTACGAGCGGGTCGCCGAGTCCGGCACCCCGGACGCCGAGGCCGTCGCGCTCCTGAAGGAGCGGTCCCCGTCCGCCGTCGCCGACCGCATCGACGTACCGACGCTGCTGATGCAGGGCCAGAACGACTCCCTGTTCCCGCTCGGCCACGCCGACGCCGCCGCGAAGGCGATCCGCGCGAACGGCGCCCCGGTCGACGTCGACTGGATCGCCGGCGGGCACGACGGTGGTGAACCGGAGGCGGACCGCGTCCGCACCCGCACCCGGGCCTGGTTCGACCGGTACCTGAAGGAGGACAAGGGAGCCGACACCGGCCCCGCCTTCCGCGTCACCCGCACCGGCGGCGTCGACTCCACCAACGGGCGGGCCGTGCTGAGCGGCGCGAGCGCGGACCGCTACCCGGGCCTGACCGGCGACGGCAAGGACGTCCCGCTCACCGGAGGCGAGCAGAGCTTCGCCAACCCGGCCGGCGCCAGCCCGCCCGCCGTCTCCGCCCTGCCCGGCCTCGGCGGCGCCGGCGGCCTCTCCCAGCTCTCCTCGCTCGGCGTCGGCGTCTCCCTGGACTTCCCCGGCCAGCACGCCCGCTTCGAGTCGGCCCCGGTCACCGGCGACCTGCGGATCACCGGATCCCCGACGGCCACCGTGCACGTGAAGTCGACCAGCGACGACGCCGTCCTCTTCGGGAAGGTGTACGACGTCGGCCCGGACGGACGGCAGCAGGTGCTGCCCTCCCAGCTGGTCACCCCGGTCCGCGTCGAGGACGCCAAGGCCGGAAAGGACGTGACCGTCACCTTCCCGGCCGTCGACCACGAGATCCGGCAGGGCCACCGCCTGCGCCTGGTCCTCGCCTCCACCGACCTCGGCTTCGCCTCACCCGCCGCCCCGGCGACGTACACCGTCTCCCTCAAGGGCGACCTCACCGTGCCCACCGCGCCCGGGGTGACCACCGCGGCGGCCCCGCTGCCCGCGTGGGTGTGGTGGCTGCCGCTCGCCGGAGCCGTGACCGCCCTCGCCCTGGTGCTCACCGGCCGCCGCCGCACGGCCGCCGCACCCCCCGACCCCGCACTCGCGGACGTACCCCTGCAGATCACGGACCTGAGCAAGCGCTACACCCGCTCCGCCGACCGGTACGCCGTACGGAACCTGTCCTTCCGGGTGGAGAAGGGGCAGGTCCTCGGCCTGCTCGGGCCGAACGGCGCGGGCAAGACCACCACCCTGCGCATGCTGATGGGCCTGATCACCCCCGACGGCGGCGAGATCCGTGTCTTCGGGCACGCCATCCGCCCCGGCGCCCCGGTGCTCTCCCGGGTCGGCGCCTTCGTCGAGGGCGCGGGCTTCCTGCCGCACCTGTCCGGCCGGGAGAACCTGGAGCTGTACTGGCAGGCCACCGGACGCCCGCCCGAGGACGCCCACCTGGACGAGGCCCTGGAGATCGCGGGCCTCGGCGACGCCCTCGCCCGCGCGGTGCGCACCTACTCCCAGGGCATGCGCCAGCGCCTGGCCATCGCCCAGGCCATGCTCGGCCTGCCCGACCTGCTCATCCTGGACGAGCCGACCAACGGGCTGGACCCGCCGCAGATCCGCGAGATGCGCGAGGTGATGATCCGGTACGCGGCCGCCGGCCGCACGGTGATCGTCTCCAGCCATCTGCTGTCGGAGGTGGAGCAGTCCTGCACCCACCTCGTCGTCATGGACCGCGGCAGGCTGGTCCAGGCCGGGCCGGTGCGGGAGATCGTCGGCTCCGGCGACACCCTGCTCGTGGGCACCGGGTCCCCCGTGGACGAGCCGCTCGCCGAGAAGGTGGCCGCCCTGCCGGGCGTCGCCTCGGCGGTCCGCGCCGAGGACGGGCTGCTGGTCCGCCTCGACGCCGACGGCACCGCCGCCCGCCTGGTCGCCGAACTGGTCCGGCTGGACGTGCCGGTGGAGTCGGTGGGCCCGCACCGCCGCCTCGAAGACGCCTTCCTCACGTTGATCGGAGGTTCCGCATGAGCACGCTCACCGAGCGGAACGGGCCCACGGAGCCGGCCGCCTCCACGGAGCCGGCCAGGCCCGTGGAGGTGGCCGACGGCTACCGCGCGGGCCGCACCCTGCCACTGCGGGTCGAGCTGGTCCGGCAGCTGAAGCGCCGCCGCACGCTCGTCATGGGCGCGATCCTCGCCGCCCTGCCGTTCGTCCTGGTCGTCGCCTTCGCGATCGGCGGTGAGCCGGAGGGCCGGGAGGGCCGGATCACCCTGATGGACACGGCCACCGCCTCCGGCGCCAACTTCGCCGCCGTGAACCTGTTCGTCTCGGCGGGCTTCCTGCTGGTCATCCCGGTCGCCCTGTTCTGCGGGGACACGGTCGCCTCGGAGGCCGGCTGGTCCTCGCTGCGCTACCTGCTCGCCGCGCCGGTGCCGCGCATGCGGCTGCTGTGGTCCAAGCTCGTCGTCGGACTGGGGCTCAGCCTCGCCGCGATGGTGCTGCTGCCGGTCGTCGCGCTCGCCGTCGGCACCGCCGCCTACGGCTGGGGCCCGCTGCAGATCCCCACCGGCGGCTCGCTGGACCCCGCGACGGCGGCGCAGCGGCTCGTGGTGGTCGTGGCGTACATCTTCGTGTCCCAGCTGGTCACCGCCGGACTCGCGTTCTGGCTGTCGACGCGCACCGACGCCCCGCTGGGCGCGGTCGGCGGCGCCGTCGGACTGACCATCGTCGGCAACGTCCTCGACGCGGTGACCGCCCTCGGCGACTGGCGGGACTTCCTGCCCGCGCACTGGCAGTTCGCCTGGGCGGACGCCGTCCAGCCGGACCCGGAGTGGTCCGGCATGATCCAGGGCACCGCGGTCTCGGTGACGTACGCGCTGGTGCTGTTCGCGCTGGCCTTCCGCGGTTTCGCCCGCAAGGACGTGGTGTCCTAGCCGAGCGTGCTCCGAGTGGGACGAGTGGGCCAAGCGGGTGAATTCGCGCAACCGATTCCCGTGCGTCGGGTTGATGAGGCAGAAGGGCTTGCGACGCCACGAGAAAGGAAAGCGCTGTGCTGCTCAGTCCGCGGTACACCGGAATCCTCCGCAGGCATCCCCGAGGGTGAGCATGCCGTGGTGTCCAGGTACCAGCCCCCGGCTCCGCCGTGGCCGGTCTCGCGCGGTGATCTCCGTGCCGAGGCCGCCGGCTTTCCCACTTCTTCGAGCAGGAAGACGAACGACATTGCGACAGACCCTGAGCAAGGGAGTGTTCGCGGCGGCCGCCGCCACGGGCATTCTCTCTCTGTACGGCGCCCCCGCCTTCGCCGACGCGCACGCGGAGGGAGCCGCCACGGACTCTCCCGGTGTGCTGTCCGGGAACAGCGTCCAGGCGCCGGTGGAGGTGCCGGTGAACGTGTGCGGCAACACCGTCGGTGTGGTCTCCGTGCTGAACGAGGCCTCCGGCAACATGTGCGCCAACACGTCGCACACGTCCGAGCCCACGTCCGCGACCAAGGCTGAGGACAAGTCCGGGAACCTGTCCTCCGCCGAGCGCTCGTCCGACGGCCACGGCGGTGGCGCGCACGCGGCGGGGGTCGCCAAGGACTCCCCCGGCGTGGCCTCCGGAAACCTCGTCCAGGCGCCGGTGCACGCGCCGGTGAACGTGTGCGGCAACAACGTCGACGTGATCGGCGCGTTCAACGAGGCGTCCGACAACGACTGCCGCAACACCTCGCACGGCGGCCCCGGCAGCGGTGGCGCGCACGCGGACGGGGTCGCCACGGACTCTCCCGGTGTGCTGTCCGGGAACCTCATCCAGGTGCCCCTCGGCCTCCCGCTGAACGTGTGCGGCAACAACGTCAACCTGGTCGGGCTGTTCAACGGGACGTCCGACAACGACTGCCGCAACGAGCAGGGCGGGTCGACCGAGACCGAGACCGAGATCGAGACGGAGACCGAGACGCCTTCGACGCCGCCCACGCGTACGGACACCCGGCCCCCCGCGCAGGCCGTCGACACGCCGCAGGACGTGGCGGAGCCCGGTGCGCCGCCGCACCTGGCCGAGACCGGCAGTGAGGGCATGCTGGCGGCCTCGGCCGCCGGAGCCACCCTGCTGCTGGGCGGGGCGCTGCTGTACCGCCGCGGTCGCGCCGCCCAGCGCGGATAGCGGTTCCCTTCCCCGGTGCCGGGCCCCGTCCGCCCGGCACCCGGGGCCTTCCGGAGTTCCGGGCCGGACACGCCCCCGGACCGGCGCGGGCCACCGTACGAGGTGGCCCGCTCCGGTCCGGGGGTTCAGTGCTGTAGGGGGAGGGTCTCCCGTCAGAGGCTGACCGGTGTCGGCGAGTCGGTCCGGCCGACGGCCGAGGGGACCGGGACCCGTCCCCGTGCGGGGGTGGACCTGAGCCGGCGGCGCACGCCCTGGACGAGTGCCGACGCGGTGTACGTCGCGCCCTGGACGAAGCGCATGGACGGGCCGAAGCCGGACGCCGTCGTCAGCCCCGCGAAGAACAGGCCGGGATGGGAGGACTCGAAGCCCCGGCCGATCGCCGGGGACCCGTCGGGCAGGGCCGCCAGCGTGCCGCGCAGCTCGGCGGAGAGCACGCCGAGCCGGTCGCGGTGCACCCGGAACCCCGTGGCGGCGATGACGTGCTCGGTGCCGAGGGAGCGGGCCTCACCCGTGTGGTTCACCAGGTCCAGCCGCACGCCGCCCGGTACCGCGCAGGCCGCCGTGACCTCGTGGCCCGGCAGCAGCTCCACCGCGCGCTCCACCCGGTCCCGCACCCACCAGGCGCCCGCCGGACCCAGCGCCGTGGCCGCGATCTGCGACCGGGTCTGCTGCGGCAGACGCCGGAAGAGGCCGGGGCGCTCGGAGTAGAACCAGTTCCGCCAGCCGGGGCCGAGACCGCTGTGCGGGGAACGGACCGACTGCCACCAGGGGCGTTCCCAGGCCGGCGGCACGTCGTTCCACCGAACCCGGTCCGCCCGCGCCAGCACCCGTACGCGGGTGCCCTGCTCGGCGAGCAGGGCCGCGGTCTCCAGGGCCGCCTGACCGCCGCCGAGCACCGTGACGTCCTTGTCGCGGAAGGGGTCGAGGTCGCTGTGGTGGCTGCTGTGCGTCACCAGGGAGGGGTGCAGTCCGCGCAGGGCCTGCGGCACCTCGATGAACGGCATCACACCGACCGCCAGCGCCACCGTCCGCGCGTGCAGCGCCTCCCCGTCCTCGGTGACCACCGTGAAGCCGGCGGGGCCGGACGCCACCCGGGCCACCATGCGCTCGTCGACCGCCGGAACGGCATGGCGGGCGAACCACAGGCCGTACTCCGCGAACGCCGTCACCGGGATCGGCTCCGCGTGGCGTGCCGTCAGCCCCTGCTCCGCGCAGTAGGCGGCCAGGGTCCACTCCCCGTCCGGGTCCGAGAGGTTGGACGCCCACGGCTCCGACTTCAGGAACATGCCGCCGGGCATGTTGTCCCGCCAGGACGCCATGGGCCGGCCGAACACGCGCAGGTTCAGCCCGGCGGCCGCGGCGTGGGACGCGATCGACAGACCGTACGGTCCGGCGCCCACCACCAGAAGGTCGTACATCATCAGCTGCTCGCTTTCTCGTTGTCGGTCGGGGAGGGCGAGGCCGCCCGGGGGATCAGGGGTGCTGCCGGCGCCGCCGCAGCGGCGGGGACCAGCCGCTCGCGCAGCCGGCCGGACACATGACGGGCCCACAGGGCCCACATCGCCCGACCGGGCCCGCGGTCGTCCCGGGCGTGCCAGGCGAGTTCGCGTCCGCCCGGCGCCGGGCGCAGCGCGGCGAGCGGCGCGTAGTTCTCCACCACGAACCTCCGCCCGGCCACCGGATCGCCGGCCGGTGGGCGACGTCCCGTCAGGTCCAGGTGGAGGGCGCGTACGACGTCCACTCCGGCGCTGTCCTCGAAGAGCCGGAACTGGGCGCCGGGACGCGGGTTGAAGTCGAGCAGGTGGTAGCGGCCCGTCGCATGGCAGCGGCGGAAGTCGAGGTCGAAGACACCGCGGTAGCCCAGTTCGCCGGTGAGCCGCTCGGCCAGGGCCTGCACCTGGGCGTTGGGCGTCCAGCAGCCCACCGCCGTCAGTCCCGCGCCGCGTGGCCAGGACAGTTGCTTCCGGCCCGGCCCGCCCGCGCGCAGGGCGCCCGAGCGGTCGGCGTAGCCGTGGAAGAACCAGTCCCGGTCCGGCCCCGGCGGCAGATAGGCCTGCAACAGGAGCGGGCTGCCCGCCTCGTCGGTGCGCCGGTACAGCTCCCGGGCCTGCTCCGCGGAGCGCACCAGCCGGGTGCTGCGCAGCCCGCTGCCGGCCGGCAGCAGCCAGGGCCGGCTCCACTTCGCCACCAGGGGCAGCCCGAGCCGCCAGGCGTCCTCACCGGCCCGCCGGGGGCTGTCCGGGACGAGCGTGACCGGGTGCGGGACGTCCGCGGACGCGCACACGGCGGCCAGTTCCGCCTTGTCGGCGACGCGTTCGGGCAGCGTGCCGGGCATCTCGGGCAGCAGGTAGGAGGGGGCCAGGGCGTCCCGCAGACGCCCGGCGGCGATGGCGCTCGCGTCGTCCATCGGGACCAGGACGGCGGGCCGTGCGATCCGGTCGGCCACGCGGCGCAGCACGGCGAGGACGTCCTCCGTGGACGCGCCGGGCGCCGGCGGCGGGTGCAGCCGCCGGACATGACGTGAGCGGCGGACGGGACTTCCGGACTCGTCGGCGACGACATGCACCTCCACTCCCGCCCTGCCGAGCGAACGCACGGCTCCGAGCGTTCCGTGGTGGAAGGGATTCCGGTCGATCCGCAGAATGACGGCGGGGACGCGGGTGTCGAGCAGCGGCACGAACTCTCTCCCTCTTTTCGGGGTCATGTGGGGTCTTTCGGGTTTCTTTTCGAGTGGCTCACCCGCACGGGGGAGCGCGGCACTCGAAAGCCGCGTGGTGGTGGCGTCATGGGTTTTCCTGTGACTGACTTTCGTATGACTGTTCGTCAATAAAGCGTTTGGAAAATGAAGGTCGGACGTGAGTGGAGAAAGGAGCCGGTATGGCCCCACAGCACGAGCGTGTCCGGGTTCGCGGGCTGGTCGTGGGTGCGGTGGCGGTCGCGATGTCGGCCGTTCTGGCGTCCGGTCTCATGGCGGGTGCGGGGGTGGAGGTGGCGGGCGACGACTCCCGCCCCCCGGCACCGGACCCGGCGGCGTCCGCCGCGGTGCCCCCGGTCGCGGTGCCCCCGGTCGAGGTGCCCCCGGTCGAGGTGCCGCCCCGTCCGGTGCCGCGAAAGGAGTTTCCGCCCTTCGGCGTCTTCCTCGCCTCCGACGCCCGGGGTGTGGCCCGTATGGAGCAGTTCAGCCGCTGGCTGGGCGGTGCCGAGCTCCGCGTCGGACACACCTATCTGCCCGGCAACCACTGGAGTGACATCGAGGGCGACGTCGGCTTCCTCGAGGCGTGGGCGCGGTGGCGCAACGAGAAGGACGACCGGATGCTCGTCCTCAACGTGCCCCTGCAGGAGCGCAACGAGGCAGGCGTCTCCGACGAAGAGGTCCGGCAGCTGCTGCGGCGGGGCGCGGCCGGAGAGTTCGACCACCACTTCCGTGCCCTGGCCGAGCGGCTGGTCCGGCTGAAGGTGCCGGACACGGTCCTCGTGCTCGGCTGGGAGATGAACGGCGTCACGTACACCCACCGGTGCGGGCCGGACCCGGAGGCCTGGAAGAAGTACTGGAACAGGATCGTCACCACCGTGCGGGCGGTGCCGGGCCAGAAGTTCCGGTTCGACTTCACACCGAGCCGCGGCCGGGACTCCGTTCCCTGGACGCAGTGCTACCCCGGGGACGCCACGGTCGACATCATCGGCATGGACTCCTACGATCAGCCGGCCGGAATGCCGTTCGGCGAACAGGTGAGAGAGCCGTACGGGCTCCAGGCGCACGTGGATTTCGCGAAAGCCCACGGAAAGCCCGTCTCCTATCCCGAATGGGGGCTTTTCCGCAACGGCGACAATCCCGAGTACATGCGCGGCATGCTCGCCTGGATGGACGAGCACCGGCCGCTGTACAACACGGTGACCGACTACTGCCCGCACGGTGTGTGGCAGTGCGCCGACAACCCGGAATCGTCCCGCGTCTACCGGACGACGCTGTTCGGCCGCACCAGCACGACGACCCCGGTGCCCGTGCCCACACCCGTGCTCCCGTCCATCCCCGCACTTCCGCCCGCACCCGCGCTCCCGCCCATCGCGCCGGAGCCGCCGAAGAGCTGCACGCCGCTGGGCCTGGGTGACCGGGTGGAGCAGTGGCTCGGCGGGAAGCTCTGCCTCCGCCTCGACTGGTGGTCGCGCCTGGGTTAGCGCCACCGCCGACCCGGCCGGGTACACCGTGGTCACCGCTGTTCGCGCGCGTCGGCGGCGGTGGCCGGGCCGGGCACCGAGGCGGCCGGGGTGTCCTCGGCCGTCTCGGAGGTCTCGGCGGTCTCGGCGGTCAGGCCGTTGCGCCGGGGCCGGGCCAGCAGGGCCAGCGAGCCCAGCAGCCCGCCCGCGCTCGCCCCCACCAGTGCGGTCACCGCGGGCGACGCGGACGTCGGCTCGTCCGGCCTCACCGCACGCGAGAACTGCACGAGCCGGACCTGGGTGCTGTCCTTGGTGTGCTCCGCGTGCTGGGTCAGCGCGCGGGAGACCGCGTTGGCCATGTCGACGGCGAGGCCGGGGTGCTCCGAGGTGGCCGAGACGGCGACCATCGGCGCGTCCGGCGAGGTCGCCGTGCGCACGCTCTCCCGCAGGGTCCGCACCGGGACGCCCGCCCACACCTGGGCGTCCCCGAGCACCGCGAGCTGCGTGGTCACCCGCCCGTACGCCTGAGCGAAGCCGCGGGCGGACTCCGGGGTGGACCCCACGGTCGGTACGGCGACGACGTAACTGGTGGCCGTGTAGGTCGTGGGGGTGAGCGCGCCGTACACGCCGCCGGTCAGGCCGCCGACGAGAGTGCCGCCGACCACGAGCACGGACCAGGTCGGCAGCCTCCTGAGACGGTCCGGGAACAGGCGGTGCCGACGGGCCGGAGTGTCGGTCATGACGTGCTGGCTCCGAGAGGTGAGAGGGATGAAGGGGAACGGGAGACGGCTGCCGCGTACACGTCCATGAGGAGGGCCGTGCTGCGGGTGATGCCGTAGCACCGGGCGGCCTCGGGAACCGTGCGCGGCCCGGGGCCCGCCGCGTGGACCTCGGCGATCGCACGCGCGTACTCCCCGGGGCCGCCGAGCACCCGCCGGGCACCGGCGGCGGCCGACGGTGCCGCGTCCTCGATCGCCGGGCAGGAGGCGTAGAGCACGGGCAGACCCGACGCCAGCGCCTCCACGACGGCCAGGCCGAACGACTCCTCCGCGGACGGGGAGGCGAGCAGGTCCATCGCCGACAGGAGCGAGGGCAGGTCGGGGCCCGGCGAGCCGTCCGGGCCGTCCGGGCCGTAGGGGCGTTCGCCGGTGAACAGGACGCGGCCGGCCACACCGGCCTCGCCGGCCGTGCGGCGCAGGAGGTGCTCCTCGGAGCCGCCGCCCACCAGCAGCAGCCAGTGGTCGTCCGGGAGCCGGGCGAGGGCGTGGACGAGGACGTCGAACCGCTTCCCCGGGGCGAGCCGGCCGACGCCGCCGACGACGAACGCGCCCTCCGGCAGACCGAGGCGCCGGCGGGTGTGCGCGCGCCGCTCCGGGTCGAAGCGGAAACGGTCCAGGTCGATGCCGTTCGGGACGACCTCGATACGGGGAGCGGGCACGCCCCACCGCCGCAGCCGGTCGGCCACCGCCGGGGAGACGGCGACCGTCGTCGACCCGAGCCGCTCGCTGCCGAGGTACAGCGCGCGCACCCCCGCCGTCAGCCTGCGGCCCTCCATCTGGGTGTCACCCAGGGAGTGCTCGGTGGCGACGACCGCGCGGACCCCGGCCAGCCGCGCGGCGAGCCGGCCGTAGACGCAGGCCCGGTACAGATGGGTGTGGACCAGGTCGTAGCCGCCGGCGCGGATCAGCCGGACCAGCCGGGGGAGCGCGGTCAGGTCACGGTTGCCGCCCATGCCCAGGTGCACGACGCGGACCCCGTCGGCGGTGAGCCCCTCGGCGACGGCACCCGGGTTGGTGAGCGTCACCACGTCGCAGTCGACGGGCAGGTGACGCAGCAGCAGACGCAGCTGCTGCTCGGCCCCGCCGACCCCGAGACCGGTGATGATGTGCAGGGCCCTCATCTCACAGACCCCCCGCCGGACGCCGGCGCCACCGGTGCAGACGGTGCTTCAGGTACAGGCGCCAGGCCGTGTCGTTCTGGCCGATGTGCACGCGCGGCAGGGCGTGCGGGCCGGTCAGCGCGCCGGGGTCGATGGCGCAGGCGTAGGCGTAACCCGCCTTCCGCACCGCCCGGACGGCGCGGGCGTCGACCGTGCCGTACGGGTAGCAGAAGCCGGCGGGCCGGGTGCCCGTCAGTTCCGCCAGCCGCGTGCGGCTCTCGGTGACCTCGGCCTCGAGGGTGGACTGGTCCGCCCGGGTGAGGTCGACGTGGGTCAGCCCGTGCGAGCCGATCTCCACCCCCTCGGCCGCCGCGTGCCGGATGCCGTCCGCGGTCAGCAGCGGCTTGCGCGGGCCGAGCGGGTCCCAGGCGTTGTCGCCGCCGAGCCGTCCGGGCAGCACGAACAGGGTGGCGCCGCAGTCCCAGCGGCGCAGCAGCGGAAGGGCCTCGGTGACGAAGTCGGTGTACCCGTCGTCGAAGGTGAGCCCGACCAGGCGCCGGCCCTCGCCCCGGGCGCGGGCGGCGAGCAGGTCGGTCACCGACACCCCGCGCAGCCCGCGCCGGCGCAGCCAGGCCAGCTGCTCCTCGAGCCGTTCGGGCGTGACCGTGATGCGGTACGGATCGTCCGAGCAGTCACCCACCGAGTGGTACATCGCCACCCACGGGACGGGGCCCGGGGGCGCGGCGGGAAGCCTGCCGGCGCGGACGGAGTCAACGGAAACGGTCATGAGTGAGCTTTCGGGTGATGGTGCGCACGGAGCGCACCGCGGATGCGGAGCCCTGGACGCCCAGGACCAGGGAGAGCGCGACGAAGGCGACGGTCACGGTGAGCGAGCCCGCCGCGAGGCCCGCCAGGGGGGAGTCGGCCCGGCTCGCGGCGAACGCCCCGGCGACGGTGGCGCCGACCGAGGCGAGCACCGGCCGGCCGAGCGCGGCCAGCACCTGGCGGACCCGGAGGCGGACACCGTCGGCGCCGCCGCGCCGGGACGTGCGCAGACCGGCCAGCATCAGGGCGGCCGTGACGGTGATGCCGACGGCGTTGGCGGCGGCGATCCCCGCCACCCCCCAGGGACGCACGGCGACGGCGCCGATCGACGACGTCGCGACGATGCCCACGCCCATCGCCGCGAGGGGGTACCAGCTGGGCCGGCCCGCCGAGAAGTACGAGCGGATCAGCGTGCCCACCAGGGTCTGCCCCAGCAGACCGAGGGCGTACACCCGCATGACGTCGGAGGTCGCCGCGGTGTCGCTCGCGGTGAACGCGCCGCGCTGGAAGAGCAGCTCGACCATCTGCGGGGCGCAGGCGATCACCGCGCACATGCCCAGCAGCACCACGCAGGAGGACAGCACCAGATCCCGCTCCACGCGGTCGCGGGCCCGTTCGGTGTCACCGTCGGCGAGCGCCCGCGCCACCACGGGGAAGGTGACCGTGCACACCATCAGCGACAGGGTCATCGGGATCTGGGCGACCTTCTGCGCGTAGTTCAGGTGCGAGATGGCCCCGGCCGGCAGGGAGGAGGCGAGGAAGCGTTCGACCAGGACCTGCGACTGGCGGCACAGGGCGAACAGGAGGACGGCGGCGATCAGGGCGAGCCGCACCGGCCGTTCCTCGCCACCGCCCTGCGCCCCGCCCACCGTCGGCGCGCGCGACGCCAGCTGCCGCCACAGCGACGGCAGTTGCACCGCCACCATCAGGCAGCCGCCCACCGCGACCCCGACCGCCGCGGCCCGCACGCCCCACACGCCGCCGAGCAGGAACATCGCGGCGACGATGCCCGTGTTGTAGGCGATGTAGATCGCCCCGGGCGCGAAGAACCGGCGGTGGGCCCGCAGCGCGGCGCTGCAGTACCCGGCGAGCCCGAAGGCCAGCAGGCTGATCGCGGTGAGCCGGGTGCAGTCGACGGCGAGCCGGGGGTCGGGCAGGCCGGGCGCCAGCACCTCGACCAGGAAGGGGGCGGCCCAGGCGACCAGCGCGGCGACCGCGGCGAAGGCGAGGCTCAGACGCGGCAGGGTGGCGGCGACCAGCTCGCGGACCGGATCGCCCGCCACGCCCCGGGCGCGACGGGCCAACGCCATGCTGAACGCCGGGATCAGCGCGATCGCCAGCCCGTCCTCGATCAGCAGGGTGGCGGAGATCTCCGGCACGGTCCACGCCACCAGGAAGGCGTCCGTGTCGCTCCCGGCGCCGAACAGCCGCGCCAGCGACTGGTCGCGCACCAGGCCGAGCAGGGAGCCGCCGATGGACAGCGCCGCCGTGACGAGCGTGGCCCTGGCCAGGAACTTCCGGGAGGCCGAGGGCGACGACGGGTCGGCGCCGTCCCCGCCCGGGGGCGCGGCACGCGCCGCGGGGACGGCCGCGGCCCGGCCGGTCCCGCGTCCGGGGGACTGCGAAGGCACCACCGTCATCGCGCCGCGGCCTCCTCGATGCCCCCCAGCGGGCCGCCCCCCGGCACGAGGCGCCCCCGCTCACCGCCGCCCAGCGCCCACCACGCGGCGAGCCCCAGGGCCAGGGCGGTCAGCACCGTCGAGGGGCCGCCGATGTCTCCGTACACGTAGTCGGTCAGCAGCCAGACCAGCAGCCCGCAGGCGACGAGCCCGCAGTCCGCTCCCGGTCCGCGGCGGCGGACGCGCAGCAGCCCGCGCAGCCCGAGCACGAGCAGCGCCAGCCAGCTCCCGGCGAGGGCGAGCAGCCCGATCAGGCCCTGCTCGCTCAGCACCAGCAGGTACATGCTGTGCGGTGAGAGCAGCGCCTGCTTGTGGTACTCCGATCCCGCGCCCGCGATGTCGCTGCCCGAGGACAGCGCCAGGGTGGCGTGCCCGTCGCGATGCTCGGGAAAACCCTTCAGACCGACACCGGTCAGCGGCTGCTCGCGCCACATGTCGGCGGCGGACGCCCACAGGGCGTACCGGTCCACCACGGACTGGTCGGGGTCGGCGGCGACCTGCGTGATGCTGTCGATCCGTTCGGTCAGCTGCGTCGTGCCGACGCCGAACCCGCCCATCAGGACCACCCCCGCGGCGGCCACGGCCGCGGCCGCCTTCAGCGCGCGCCGCAGCCCGGCCAGGGCCAGCTGCACGGCGCACGCCAGGACGGTCGCGATCCAGGCGCCCCGGCTGAAGGAGAGCGCGAGCGGCAGCAGCAGCGCGAGCGCGCAGCCGGTGGCCGCCGCCCGCTGCCGTACCGGCGCCCGGCCCAGCGCGATCCCCACCGCGCACACCAGACCGAGGGCGACCGCGGCCGCCATGCCCATCACGTCCTGCGCCCCGAAGGTGCCGACCGCGCGGATCGGCTCGCCCTGGTAGGAGGCGCCGGTCCCGGTGACGTACTGGTGCACGCCGACGGCCCCCTGCCACAGCGCGAGCCCCACGAACGACCAGGCCAGCACCCGGAAGTCGGCGCGGCCGCGGAGCAGCGTCAGTACGGCCGCCGGGACGAGCACGAAGACCTGCAGATAGCGCCCGAGGCCGGTGAGCGCCGCCTCGGGCGAGGACGCCCCCATGGCGGCCAGCGCGAGCCCCACGACCGGCAGGCCCAGCACCACCGCCGCGGCGGGCGACAGCGGGCGCCGCCGCTCGCGCAGCAGACGGATCACGCAGTACACCACCAGCAGCCCCGAGACCACGTCGGCGGGCCCCGCCCCCTCGTACGTCAGGGGCAGGGCCAGCAGGGCGAGCACCGCCACCAGGGGCAGGACCGGCGCGAACGCGGTGGCCCGGCGCGGCAGGGGTGCGAGAGCAAGGCTCACGTCGGTCAGCTCCCCGTCGGGCGTACCAGCGACGCCGCGGTGCGCAGCAGGATGCAGACGTCCTGCCACAGCGACCAGTCGTCGATGTAGGCGTTGTCGAACCGGGAGCGGTCCTCGATCGAGGTGTCGCCGCGCAGCCCGTGGACCTGGGCGAGGCCGGTGATCCCGGTCCGCATGCGGTGGCGGGCCGCGTAGCCCTGGTAGGTGTGCGAGAACTGCGCGACGAAGTAGGGGCGTTCGGGACGCGGTCCGACCAGGCTCATGTCGCCCCGGAGCACGTTCCACAGCTGGAGCAGTTCGTCGAGCGAGGTGCGCCGCAGCATCCGGCAGAACCGGCGCATCTCGTGCTCGTCGGCCACGCTCCACCGGGTCGCCGACTCGTGCTCGTCGGCGGGGCGGTAGGTGCGGAACTTCAGCAGGGTGAACGGCTTTCCGTTCCGGCCGATGCGCTCCTGTCGGAACACCACGCCCGGCCCGTCGCTGATCCGCAGCATCGCCGCACAGGCCAGCAGCAGTGGACCGACCAGCATCAGCAGCGTCCCCGACACGAGGATGTCGAGCAGCCGTTTGCCCACGCTGTCGCGGCGCACCGGGGACAGGCCCAGCCGCCGGCAGGCGAACCCGGCCAGCCGCTGCCGCGCCGTGTACGCGGGGGAGTCGGCGTCGAGCTCCCAGATCACACAGCCCGCCTCGGCCAGGGTGCGCAGCAGCGGCCCCTGTTCGGCGCGGACCGAGGGGTGGACGGTCAGCACGGCCCGCACCCCGTTCTGGATGACGGCACGCTCGACCTCCTCACCGGTCCGCAGCACCGGGACGCCCCCGGTGTCGTCCTGCTGCTCGGCGACCACCCCCACCGGCCGTACGCCGCACCGCGGATGGCGCAGCACGGCGGCGGCCACGCGCTGCGCGGTCGCCGCCGGGCCGATGACGAGTGCGGCGCGCGGGTGGCGCAGCAGCGCTGCGCGGCGCCGTCCGTGCACGGCGGCGCGCAGCGCACAGGCCGCCGTCGTCTGCACGGCGAGGCCGGTCAGCACGGTGCCGAGGGACAGCGCGTGCTCCGGCCGGTACGCCGCCCACAGCGCGGCGGGCGCCAGCCAGGCCACGGTGATACGGCCGCACACGGCCGGCAGTTCGTCCAGCAGCCCCGGCACCGGCGGCCGGCCGTCACGCGGGCGCAGCAGCAGCGACGCGGCGACCAGCAGGAGGACGAGCGGGGGGTGACGCTGGGCGCCGGTGAGGAGCAGCGTGCCCAACAGGGCGGCGGCACCGTCCGCGAGCAGCAGCGGGACCGGTGAGGCGGGCCGCGCCGGGGGCCGCCCGGCGGGGAGCCGCACACCGGTGGCGGGACCACGCGGCGGC
This sequence comes from Streptomyces sp. NPDC004051, assembly GCF_053604275.1. Taxonomy (NCBI): domain Bacteria; kingdom Bacillati; phylum Actinomycetota; class Actinomycetes; order Kitasatosporales; family Streptomycetaceae; genus Streptomyces; species Streptomyces sp. NPDC004051. The sequence continues at coordinate 93,423 of NZ_JBSGHG010000017.1, forward strand.
ACGACGGAGACGGTGGAGGACCCGTGTTCCCGCGGTGGTACGTCGGGGGAGGACACGGTACGTTCGGCACTCACGAGCGGATGGGCTCCCTGCTGTGCTTGATGGGCTCGACGCGCTGTGCCGTCCGGTTCGCCCCGGCGCCGCAGCCCGCATCGAGCGGTTCTCCGGGCTCGGGGCCATGGGGATCGCCACGCTCGGCGATCCCGGACCGACGCGTTCTTCTTCTGGCGGGCCATGCGCCGAGCAGGTCGCGGTAGACGTCCGCGACCTGCTCGGCGGTGTGTCGTACGTCGTGGCGGGCCAGTACGTGTTGACGGCCCCGGTCGCCGAGGGACTCGCGCAGCGGCGGGTCGAGCAGCAGCCCGGACAGGGCCTCGGCCAGCGCCACCGGGTCCTCCGGCGGGACCAGGCACCGGGCGGCGAAGGAGGGCGGCAGGCTCTCGCGGGCGCCGTCGACGTCGGTCACCACCACGGGACGCCCGCAGGCCATCGCCTCCAGCGGGGCCAGGGCCATGCCCTCCCAGCGGGACGGCAGGACGACGAGGTCGGCGGCCTGGTACCAGGGCGAGGCGTCGGGCACGGCTCCCGCGAACAGCACGGACCGCGGGGCGGCCGCGCGCAGCCGGTCGCGGTCCGGGCCGTCGCCGACCAGGACCAGCCGGGCGCCCGGCACCCTGCGCACGACGGCGTCCCAGGCCCGCAGCAGGACGTCCTGCCCCTTCTGCCGGCACAGCCGCCCCACGCAGACCGCGAGCGGCGCCGCCGGGTGCAGTCCGGCGAGCGGTGCGAGCCCGGCCCGCACGGTGTCGGCGCCGGCCGGGTGGAAGTGCTCGGGGTCGATGCCGTTGGGGACGACGGTCCACCGGCCGGCGATCCCGGCGTGCACCCCGGTCGCCCGTTCCGCCTCGCTCACACACACCACCCGCGCGGCCCAACGCGCCCCCCAGCGCTCCCAGCCGAGGGCGAGGTCGCCGGTCCGTCCGCCCACCGCCTCGAACGACCAGGCGTGCGGCTGGAAGACCGTCGGAATCCGCCCGCGCACCGCGAGCCGCCCGGCGAGCCCGGCCTTCGCGCTGTGCGCGTGCACCAGGTCGGGGCGCACCTCGTCGATGAGCCGCGCGAGGTGCCGCACCTCCCGCACGAGCGACGGACCCGGCGAGCGCGTCGCCCGCCAGTCCCACACCTGCGCGCCGAGCAGCCGCAGCCGGGTGGTGAGGGCGCTGTCGGGGCAGGCCGCGGTGACGTCCAGACCGGCCGCCAGCTGGGTGTGGACCAGGTCCGTCACGACACGCGCGACCCCGCCCTCCACCGGCTGGGTCAGGTGCAGCACCCGCGGCCGACGGCCGGGGGGCGGTGGTTCCGGGTGCACGGTTTCCTCCCCGGCGAAGGCGCCGGGGACCGTGGACGGCGCGTTCACGGGCGTGCGTCGGCGGCGAGGAAGAACACGCCGGCCCACGCCGCGTTCCGCTCGGAGGCGAGCCGGAGGGTCGCCCGGTCACCTGCGTGCAGCAGGCCCCTGCCGAGAGTGAACACGTCGGAGTCGTAGCCGAGGGTGTTGGCGTGCGCCGGCACCCGTGCCGGGACAGCCCGCGCGGGCCCGCTGACGGTGGAGTTCAGGACGTCGTCGGCGGGGTTGGCGGCGTCGGAGAGAACGGCGGTGGAAGCGGGCGAACCGCTGGTCAGGGTGAGCGAGTCGCCGGTGGTGCCGCGGTCGCCGTTGTACGCCACCATCCCCACCTCGCCCTCCGCGCCCGCGGGAAGGTCCAGGCCGCTCAGCCCGATCTCCACCCCGGTGGAGGCGAGCGAGGTGAAGCCGTCCCAGAGCGAGAGGTGCCGCAGCGGCTCCGCCGGATTCTCGTACGCCACCACCAGCGTCCAGCCGCCCCACCCGCCGGCCGTCGACCGGCCGGAGGCGACGTTGACGTCCGCCACGGTGTACAGGCCCGCCCCGCTGTCCCGCACCAGCTGTGTCACGTCCGCCGAGGCCTGGAAGGCGTCCGCGCCGTGCGCCACCCGGTGTCCGACGACCGTGTCGGCGAGGAGCTCCTTGTACTCCCCGCCGGGTTCGGCGATCAGTACCCGTCCGTTCTCCTCCGGCGGCTTCTGTTCGCCCACGAGCAGGTTGCCGCCCCAGTAGAGGCGTGCGTACGTCACCCGGGAGCCCGAGGGCAGCCGGACCTCCGCGCGGGAGGAGTTGTAGGTGTTCGGGTCGCTGTCGACGTCGACGTAGAACATGTCGAAGTCGCCGTTCGTCCCGTGCGCGCCCGCCTGCACGTCCGCGCACGCCGAGTGGCTCGCGCGGCAGGTGGCAGAGGAGTTGGCGGCACGCACGATGCCGCCGTGCTGGAGTGCGCTGTACCGCTGCTCGAACGCGAGGCTGCTCGCCTCCGGCGCGGGTGGCGCGGTCGGCGCGGCGACTGAGGGTCCGTAGGGGACCCACGCCGTGACCAGGGTGAGGACGCCCACCGTTGCATGACGGAGCAACTGGCCCAGGGAATGACGCATGACCGGCGAAGCCTTTCGGGGAGGGTGGCGGCGACAGGCAGCGCGAAGAGTGCGGTGCGTCCGCCCAGGTGAATACGTCCGGAGGTTCGCAACTCTAGCCAGCTGACGGACAAAATCCCTGAAACTCGTGTATGCCGGACAAGTGTGTTGGAAACGTGAAGCCCCTGCCCGGCGGGCGGCGCTCCTGTGCGGCCGGCGGCCGATTGATCTCATATGAGGAATCGTCAATCCGTGGTTCCCCGGTTTCCGGTTCGGCCGGGGATCGTTAGGCACGGCGACAGAAACCCTCCGGCGACCCGCGTTGCCGAAGAAAGGAACACGATGAAGTCCCTGAAGGCTGCCGCCGTTCTTGCCGGGTCCTTGATCGCCGCCGCTGTGGCAGCGCCTGCGTCCGCCCAGGAGATCGACCTGGCGTCCACCGGTCTCGACACCGGCCTGAACACGCGCACCGCGGTCCCCTTCGAGCTGATGCCGCTGCACCAGGAGTCGGCGAGCGCGGAGCGGGACACCTCGGTGTTCGGCACGGCGCACGAGGCCGCGGCCGTGGTGAACGAGGCCAAGCCGGTCCACGGCGATCTGGGGCTCCACGCCTGAGACGTGCCATACGAGAGTCGGCCCCCGGTGAAGACCGGGGGCCGACTCTCGTACGGCCGCTTTCTCTTCGGCCTCGTTCCGCGCCGAGAGCCCCGGCGCTCGGGGACGCCGGGGCTCTCAGGTCGCGAGGGGAATGTCGGCGGCCGTGTCCGACATGCGGCTTCTAGAGGCTGTCGTTCACGCAGGTGTTGCCGGCGGCCGGGTTGAGGAAGCCGGCCACGTTGACGGTGTTGCCGCACACGTTGACCGGTACGTGGACCGGGGCCTGGACCGCATTGCCGGACAGGACGCCGGGCGAGCCGACCGCCGAGCCCTGGGCGCCGGCGTTCGCCGCGGCGATACCGGCCCCGCCGAGCATCACGGCGGACGTGCTGAGGGCGACGGTGGCAGCCTTCGCGATACGAGACATCACGTTCTCCTTAATCGATCTGTAAACGCGGCAGCGGGACACGCGGCCGCACGTCCCGCTCAACGCGGCGATCCCCTCCTGGTCACGGCGATCGTCCGGGGATCACCCGTTAGAAAAGGGACTTCGCCGGACGAGTGGGGTGCCCGCCCCCGGAGGCCCCTGGTCGGGCGCGCCGGGCGGGCCCGCGCGGAGGGCGGCCTGCCCCCTGGATCCGGCCGTCGGGACGGGGTGGACGGCGGTTGCGGCAGGGACTTTCACAAGAAACTTACGCATTTGGGCGTTTCGGCTACCCAAAGCCGTGAACCTCGCCTACCTTAACCACTGTCAGTGACCGACCCGACACGGGTTGTGTCCACTCAAGAAACGGAGAGGTAATGCGCAAGTACCAGAAGGCCGCCGTCGTCATGGCCATGCTCGGCAGTGTCAGCTTCCTCGGTGCCGGCGTCAGCCAGGCCGGTGACAAGCCCGACTTCGAGGTCAACAACAAGCAGACCACGACCTGTGTCCAGGACAACTCGGTCCAGGGCCTCGTGAACATCGACGACGTCAACGCCGGCGTCGGTGCCCTCCTGGGCCTCGGCAACGCGGAGAACACCGAGACCAACGCGGTGGCCTGCGCCTCCAGCTTCACCCTCGGCGGCTGATCACCCTCGGGTGATGTCGGGTGGGCCCCGGGGCTCGGACCCAGGTGTTCGAGCCCCGGGCCTGCCCGGCTCGTGAGCCGGACCAGGTAATCGGAGCGGCTCCGCGGTGCCATCGCGGGGTCGGCCGTCAAGGAAAAAGGCAGATGTTCAAGTCGAAGAAGATCGCAGCGGTGGCGGGAGTCCTGGGTGGCTTCGCCCTGATCGGCGCCGGTGCCGTCCAGGCCTTCGGGGCCGAGGGTTCCGGCGCCTGCCTCAAGGACGACAGTGGCAACGTCCGCTGCGAGCAGGTGAGGGAGTACCGGCTCCCGGCCGACACGCAGGGGAAGGTCCGCGTCGCCAACGAGTCGGAGCAGAACTGCTCCGGCGCGGGTGTCGGCGTCTCCTGCGAGAACCGCGTCATCGTCGACGGCAAGAAGTCCTGACCCTCGTCGGTCGGGCGCGATGGCGCCTCTTTTTCAGAAAAAGGCGCGTTGCGGGCGTTTCATCTATCAACTGCCGCAAACGTCGCATAGATTGGCGACTGTCCGTGACAGGCCCGACACGGTTCGTGTCGAAAGAGAATGGAGAAATAATGCGCAAGTACCAGAAGGCCGCGGTCGTGATGGCCATGCTCGGCAGCGTCGGCTTCCTCGGTGCCGGCGTCAGCCACGCCGGTGGCGAGCCGGAGGTCGAGCTGAACAACTCGCAGACCACGACCTGTGTCCAGGACAACTCCGTCCAGGGTCTCATCAACATCGACGACATCAACCTGGCGGTCGGCCTGCTGGGTGTCGGCAACGCGGAGAACACCGAGACCAACGCGGTCTCCTGCGCCTCCAGCTTCACCGTCGGCGGCTGATCGCAGCCGGCTGATCTGGGCAGGTCCCGGGGTTCGAACTCACGTGTTCGAGCCCCGGGCCTGCCCGGCTTGCTGCCCGGTCCAGTCGACCGGTCCAGGTGTGTGGAACGACCCCGCCGTTCAGTCGCGGCGGGGTCGACCGTCAAGGAAGAAGGCAGATGTTCAAGTCGAAGAAGATCGCGGCGGTGGCGGGAGTCCTGGGGGGCTTCGCCCTGATCGGCGCCGGTGCCGTCCAGGCATTCGGTGCCGAAGACCCGGGCAACTGCACCAAGGACAGCGCCGGCGCCGTCCGCTGCGTGCAGGTGAACGAGCAGAAGGTCACGACCGACGACTCCGGGAAGGTCCACTTCGTCAACGAGTCGAAGCAGGCCTGCTCCAGTGAGGGCGCCGAGGTCTCCTGCACCAGCAGCGCCTCCTTCCCGAACAAGAAGTCCTGACGCCTTCGTCGGCCGCAGGGCCGTTGTCCGCGTCGGCGTCCCGCGCGTCGGATCACCCGCACGGCGGAGAGTGGTCGGAACCCGATACCGGGTACCGGCCACTTTTCGCATGTCCGCCCTCGGTGCGGCGGGGGGTCGAGGAGCGGCGGCGCTGTGCGTTCGGCGAGCTCCGGGGGTGGTGAGGGCGGCGCGCATGGGCGGCTCCGGGGCAGGGCGGCGGAGAACCCGTCCATGATTGCCGATAATCATGCTTTTTGTCCGGAATTACCGACCTGTGGGCGATTCCACCCGTGAGGCGTGCGTGGCCGAACGGAGTCGGCGGTCTTCGGCGCCTCTCGTCGGCCCCGGCGCGGCGCGCGGCGCGCGGGAACGGGGAAAGTCGGCGTTCTCGCCGGACGGAAGGTGTGTGCGCCCCCGGCAGGACTCGAACCTGCGGCCAAGCGCTTAGAAGGCGCCTGCTCTATCCACTGAGCTACGGGGGCCCGGGTGTGGTGGCCACTGTCGTGGTGCCCGGGTGTGGCCGGTTCCTGACGTTGCCGGGGACAAGGATAGGGCTCCCGCGCCCCTGTCCCTGACGCCTCGCCTCCGTGGCTCGATGTGGAGGTCCGGTGAAGCGGTCCCGATAATCGCAGGCGGGTACGAATCGTGCACCGCTTTCGGCCCCTCGCGCATCGGGTGTTGTGCACTCGTTATGCCTCGACCGTACCCGCGCCCCAGTCGCCCCTTCCACCCCTTGTGTCCGGTCGGCGCGCAGACATGCTCATATGCTTCAGAATTCCCCTGAAATTGGGCATTCTTCGCATGTGGTGACCTTGGACGTACGGCCTCAGCTGCTCGACGCACTCTCCGCCCTGCGCGACCGTGTCGCCGCCGCACGCTTTCCGCTGCCCCTGGCGGGGGCCCCACGCGCGCGTGCCGACCGCGACGAACTGCTCGCACAGCTCGACGACTACCTGGTGCCCCGTCTGAGAGAGCCCCAAGCGCCGTTGCTGGCCGTCGTCGGGGGATCCACCGGGGCCGGCAAGTCCACCCTGGTGAACTCCCTCGTGGGGCGGCGGGTCAGTGAGGCGGGGGTGCTGCGGCCGACGACACGCACACCGGTGCTCGTCTGCCATCCGGAGGACCACCACTGGTTCAGCGGGATGCGGGTGCTGCCCGACCTCACCCGCGTGTGGGTGCCCCAGCAGGAGACCGAGGACCACCTGCTCCCCGGCGAGAACCCCGCACGCGTGCTGCGCGTCGAGACCGCCGACAGCCTTCCGCCCGGCCTCGCCCTGCTCGACGCCCCCGACATCGACTCCCTCGTCTCCGACAACCGCGTCCTCGCCGCCGAACTCATCTGCGCGGCGGACATCTGGGTCATGGTCACCACCGCCGCCCGCTACGCCGACGCCGTCCCCTGGCACATGCTGCGCGCCGCCAAGGAGTACGACGTCAGCCTCGTGACCGTCCTGGACCGGGTGCCCCACCAGGTGGTGTCCGAGGTGTCGCGGCAGTACGGTGCGCTGCTCACCAAGGCCGGACTGGGCCACGTACCGCGCTTCACCGTGCCGGAGCTGCCCGAGTCGGCCTGGGGCGGCGGGCTGCTGCCGGCCTCCGCCGTGGCGGCGCTGCGGACCTGGCTCGTCCACCAGACGCAGGACCCCGCCGCCCGCGAGCACGTCATGGCACGGACCGCCCAGGGCATCCTCGACTCCCTGAACTCCCGCATGCCGGCACTCGCCGGTGCCGCCGCCGCGCAGCACGCCGCCGCGCTGCGACTCACCTCCGCCGTCGACGGGGCGTACGACAGCGAGCACGCGCGGCTGCGCGGCCGTCTGCAGGCCGGGGCCGTGCTCGCCGGCGACGCGCTCAAGCGGTGGCGCGCCTTCCCGCTCGACTGCACCCCCGTCGAACTCCTCGACACCCTCATGGAGAGCCTGGGCGCCCTGCTGCTGTGCGCCGTCACCGCCGCCGACGAACGGGTCGACACCGCCTGGCGGCGCGAACCGGCCGCGAACGCCCTCGATTTCACCGGCAGTGACGGGGTGGCGGAGGGCGCCGAGCACCGGATCGGGCTGGCCGTACGACGCTGGCGGCGCGAACTGGAGGAGTACGCCGAGGAAGAGGTGCGCGAACTCGACCGTGCCGCGGCCCCGGACCCCGAGACGGTCGCCGCCCTGGCCGCCACCGCGCTGCTGAGCGGGCGCCGGGAGTGGACCGCGGGGGAGAAGCTCGCCGAACGGATCGGCGCGCACGGGGCGTTGCGGCTGCGCGACCGGGGCGGGCGGCTGCTGCTCCAGCACGTGAACCGGATCATGCACACCGAACGCGAGCGCCGGCTCGCGCCGCTCGACGCGCTCGAGGTGCATCCCGAGCCCCAGGCCGAACTCATCGCCGCGTTGTCCGTACTGCAGAAGGAGAGGTGAGCGGTGACCGCCGTCACTGACCAGGACCACACCGAGCACCCTGAGCGTTCCGACCGCCCGGACGCGGGGGACGGGTCCCCCGCGGCCCGGGACACGAAGGACGAGCACGCAGGCGAGGACGGGGAGGGCGGCGGGGGCGGCGGGGAGCCCTCGGAGGGGCTGGTCCCGCAGGCTTCCTGGGACGACGGGCTGATCGCGCGGCGGGGGGTCGGGAGGGCCGGGGCCGGGACGGTCGGGATCGGGACGGTCGGGATCGGGACGGCCGGGACCGGGCGGCCCACCGTGCTGGAGGCCCGGAAGCCCGCATCGCAGGCGGTGACCCCCCTGGTGTACGACCCGCCGCTGCTCTCGCGGCTGGACGCTCTGCACCAGCTGGTGGGGCTGTCCCGGGCCCGGCTCGACAACCGGACACTGGCCGGGGCGAGCCGGGTCCTCGACGAGGCCGCCGCGCGGCGCCGGCTCTCCGGGCAGCACACCGTGGTCGCCATCGCGGGCGCGACGGGCAGTGGCAAGTCGCAGCTGTTCAACACGCTGGCCGGGGTCGCCATCTCGGAGACCGGCGTGCGGCGGCCGACCACCGCCGCGCCCATCGCGTGCAGTTGGAGCGACGGTGCCGCGAGCCTCATCGAACGGCTCGGCATCCCGCCCCGGTTGCGCCGCCGCCCGCTGCAGGCGGTGGCGGACGCGGACGACCGGCTGCGCGGACTCGTCCTCGTCGATCTGCCGGACCACGACTCGGCGGCCGTGCAGCACCGCGAACAGGTCGACCGGGTCCTGGCCGTGGTCGACGCGGTCATCTGGGTCGTCGACCCCGAGAAGTACGCCGACGCGATGCTGCACGAGCGCTACCTGCGGCCCATGGCCGCCCACGCGGAGGTCATGTTCGTCGTCCTCAACCAGATCGACCGGCTCCCCGGGGAGGCCGCCGAGCAGGTCCTGGACGATCTGCGGCGGCTGCTCGACGAGGACGGCATCGCCCTGGGTGAGTACGGAGAACCCGGCACGACGGTGCTCGCGCTGTCCGCGCTCACCGGCGAGGGGGTCGACGAGCTGCGGGAGGCGCTCGGCCGGTTCGTGGCCGAACGCGGCGCCGCGGGACGCCGGATCGGCGCGGACGTCGACGTCGCCGCCGCCCGGCTGTGGCCCGTCTACGCCCACCACCGGTGGGCCGGGCTGAGCGAGGAGGTGCGGGAGGAGTTCTCGGACCGGCTCGCGGACGCCGTGGGCGCCGGCGCGGCGGGCGAGGCGGCCGAACGCGCGTGGCTGCGCAACGCCAACCGCGCGTGCGGCACCCCGTGGCTGCGGCTGTGGCGCTGGTGCCAGGACCGGGGTGGGCCGCCCACCGGGAAGTTCCCGCAGCGGACGCAGCCCGACCAGGAGGTCACGGCCCGGCAGCGGGTGGAGCAGGCGGTGCGCACGGTGTCCGACCGCGCCTCGGAGGGCCTGCCCGCCCCCTGGGCGCAGGCGGTGCGCGAGGCCGCCGTGCGGGGCTCCCAGGGGCTGCCCGAGACGCTGGACGCCCTCGCCGTGCGCGCGAGCCCCCCGCCGGGGCGGCCGCCGCGGCCCGGGTGGTGGCCGGTGGCCGTGCTCGCCCAGGCGTCCATGACGATCCTGCAGTTCGTCGGCGGGCTGTGGCTGCTGGGCCAGATCATCGGGTTCATGGCGCCGAACCTGGGGGTGCCGGTGCTGCTGATGCTGATCGGCATCATCGGCGGGCCGCTCATCGAGTGGAGCTGCCGGATGGCCGCCCGCGGTCCGGCCCGGCGGCACGGGCAGGAGGCGGAGAGACGGTTGCGGGAGGCGGCCGCCGGGTGCGGACGAGCCCGCGTCCTGGACCCGGTGGCGGCGGAGCTGCTGCGGTACCGAGAGGTACGGGAGGAGTACGGGCGGGTGGTGGGGGCGGGGGCCGGGATGAGTTGAGGTGCCGGTGCCGCGCCGGTGGCGGTGCCGCGCCGGTGGCGGTGCCGCGCCGGTACGGGCGCCGTGACTCGTTCGGGTGGCGGAGTTCTCCACAGCGCGGTGGTGGTCCACAGGCCTCAGCGGGCCCGGCCCGGAGGGTGCAGTCTGACTCGCATCCGTACGGGACGGGCCCGTACGCGTATCCGCCCGGCGCCGGTGCCGGCGTCCGGACGGGGGAGGCAGGCACGATGAACGAGACGACGATCTGCGCGGTGGGCAATGTGGCGACGCGGCCGGTGTACCGGGAGACGGCGTCCGGACCGGTGGCGAGGTTCCGGCTGGCGGTCACCTCGCGGTACTGGAACCGGGAGAAGGAGAGTTGGGTGGACGGGCACACCAACTTCTTCACGGTGTGGGCGGGCCGGCAGCTCGCCGGCAACACCATGGCCTCGCTGTCGGTGGGCGAACCCGTGCTGGTGCGGGGGCGGCTGAAGGTGCGTACGGAGACCCGGGAAGGGCAGCAGGGCCGGACCTCGGCGGACATCGAGGCAGTGGCGATCGGCCACGACCTGGCCCGGGGCACGTCGGCGTTCCGGCGCTCGGGCCGGCCGGAGCAGCAGGCCTCCCCGGACCGGCCGGAGCCCGCCTGGGAGACGGGAACGGGTGGCACGGGCGCCCCCGGCGAGAGCGCCGAGTCGGCCGAGGCGGCGGGTGCGGCCGACGGGTCCGGGACCGTCGTCACCCAACGTGCACCGGAACCGGCCATGGTGACGTGATGTCACCGGTCGGGCCCCGGCAAAGCCCGACGAAGGGAGTGACCGAAGTGCGGCTTATCGGCGATTGGACGGGAACGGCCCCGGGGGTGATGTGTCGACAAGTCCTGTTGGTGACCGCCTCGGCGATAACGATTGCGAGTCGGATCATGCCTCCGAGCTGATCATCGACAGGCGCGCTCCGAGGCGTACTTAGGATGCCGGGCATGGCTCCCGGGGCGCTCGGGGCCGGTGATTCTGCTGGTGGGGCCCGCCCCCCACGTCTGACGGGTCCCGCTCGGAGGGGAAATCGGTGTTTGCTGCATTGTCCGCGTGCTCTGTGTTCTCTGCGTGCTCCGCGCCCCGGCGTGCGACGGTGACCCGTCTCGCCGCCGGGACGCTGGTGTCCGGACTCGTCGCCGCCGGCGTGCTGGCCGGCGCCGGGACGGCCACCGCCGCCTCCGGTACGTCCGGCACGGCGCGCGGTGAGGGCGGGGCGGCCGCGACGGTGGAGGGCCTGAAGACGTACGGCGAGGCCGTGATCCGGGGCGCCGGCGGGGACCAGCGGGTGTCGGCGGGACTGTTCGAGATGTCCGTCGAGGGCGGCGGCATGCTGCAGACGTACGGCGTCGACATCCACACCCCCACGCAGACGGACGCCAAGTACTACGAAGCCCCGTGGAACGGGACCTCGCTGGGGGCCGACGAGGACGCGGGCCGGATCCACTGGATCCTGCGCAACTCCTACCCCCAGGTGAACGACCTCGCGGCGCTCGCCGAACGGGCGGGCGTCCGGGGCCAGCTCACCGAGCAGGACGCGGCGGCCGGTACGCAGGTGGCGATCTGGCGCCACTCCGACGACGTGGACGTGGAGGCCGTGGACCCCCAGGCGGAGCAGCTCGCCGACTACCTGGAGAAGAGCGCCCGGAGCCGGCGGGAGCCGAGGGCGTCGCTGACCCTGGAGCCGCCGGCCGTCTCCGGCCGTCCGGGTGAACTGCTCGGCCCGGTGACGGTGCGCACGGACGCGGACGGCGTCACGGTGTCACCGCCGGCGGACGCCGCCACGAGCGGGGTGCGGATCGTCGACCGGGCGGGCGAGCCCGTCACCACGGCGACGGACGGCGGCGAGGTGTTCTTCGAGATACCCGAGGACGCGCCGGCGGACACGGTCGAGCTGACCGTGCAGGCCTCGACCACCGTGCCGGTCGGCCGGGCCTTCGCCTCCGACAGCCGCAGCCAGACCCAGATCCTGGCCGGCTCCAGCACCTCGACGGTCTCCGCGACGGCGAGCGCGACCTGGGCGGAGCGGGGCGCGATACCGGCCGTCTCCGCCCGGACGAACTGCGCCGAGGGCGGCGTCGACGTCACCGCCGTCAACCAGGACGACGAGCCCTTCGCCTTCGAGCTCGCGGAGCGCGAGTACACCGTCGAGCCGGGAGGGTCCCGCACGGTGACGGTCCCGCTGGCCGAGGACCGGGCGTACGACGTCACGGTGCTCGGCTCGGACGGCTTCCAGCAGCGGTTCACCGGCCTGCTCGACTGCCGGACCCGGGCCGCCGAGACCGGCGTGGACGTCCACACCCTCAGCGGGCCCACCCCCACCCCCCTCGGCGGCACGGCCACCGACGTCAACCTCGCCGCGACCGGCGCCTCCGGCCTCGCCCCCTGGATCGTCGGCACCGCCATCACCCTGGTCGTCCTCGGCGGCACGGCCCTGGTCGTCACCCGCCAGCGCGAGACGGCCCGGGAGGGCTGATCACAGCCTCGTGAAACCCCGAATCGAAGAGGGCGGAGCGAACGGGTTTCCCCCTGGGGGTGGCGGTCGGGCAAGATGGGGTGTATCTGCCCACTGCCTGATTTCAAGCTGCCGGACGGTTTCTCTTGGCTGAGTTCATTTACACCATGCGCAAGGCGCGCAAGGCGCACGGCGACAAGGTGATCCTCGACGACGTCACCCTGAGCTTCTACCCCGGGGCGAAGATCGGTGTCGTCGGTCCGAACGGTGCCGGTAAGTCGACCGTTCTGAAGATCATGGCGGGGCTGGAGCAGCCGTCCAACGGCGACGCCTTCCTCACCCCCGGCTACACCGTGGGCATCCTGCTGCAGGAGCCCCCGCTGAACGAGGAGAAGACCGTCCTGGAGAACGTCCAGGAGGGTGTCGCCGAGACCAAGGGCAAGCTCGACCGGTTCAACGAGATCGCCGAGCAGATGGCGACCGAGTACACCGACGAGCTCATGGACGAGATGGGCAAGCTGCAGGAGCAGCTCGACCACGCCAACGCCTGGGACCTCGACGCCCAGCTGGAGCAGGCCATGGACGCCCTGGGCTGCCCGCCCGGCGACTGGCCCGTCGCCAACCTCTCCGGTGGTGAGAAGCGCCGCGTCGCGCTCTGCAAGCTGCTGCTCGAGGCGCCCGACCTGCTGCTCCTCGACGAGCCCACCAACCACCTCGACGCCGAGTCCGTGAACTGGCTGGAGCAGCACCTCGCCAAGTACGAGGGCACCGTCGTCGCCGTCACCCACGACCGGTACTTCCTGGACAACGTCGCCGGGTGGATCTGCGAGGTCGACCGCGGCCGGCTGCACGGCTACGAGGGCAACTACTCCAAGTACCTCGAGACCAAGGCCGCCCGCCTCAAGGTCGAGGGCGCCAAGGACGCCAAGCGGCAGAAGCGCCTCAAGGACGAGCTCGAGTGGGTGCGGTCCAACGCCAAGGGGCGCCAGGCCAAGTCCAAGGCGCGTCTGGCGCGCTACGAGGAGATGGCCGCCGAGGCCGACAAGATGCGGAAGCTGGACTTCGAGGAGATCCAGATCCCGCCGGGCCCGCGGCTGGGCAACGTCGTCGTCGAGGTGAACAACCTCACCAAGGGCTTCGGCGACAAGCTGCTGATCGACGATCTCAGCTTCACACTGCCGCGCAACGGCATCGTCGGCATCATCGGCCCGAACGGCGCCGGCAAGACCACGCTGTTCAAGATGCTCCAGGGCCTCGAGGAGCCCGACTCCGGGACGGTCAAGGTCGGCGACACCGTCAAGATCTCCTACGTGGACCAGACCCGCGCCAACATCGACCCCAAGAAGACGCTGTGGGCGGTCGTGTCGGACGAGCTGGACTACATCAACGTGGGCCAGGTCGAGATGCCCTCGCGGGCGTACGTGTCCGCCTTCGGGTTCAAGGGGCCGGACCAGCAGAAGCCCGCCGGTGTCCTCTCCGGCGGTGAGCGCAACCGGCTGAACCTGGCGCTCACCCTCAAGCAGGGCGGCAACCTGCTGCTCCTCGACGAGCCGACCAACGACCTCGACGTCGAGACCCTCAGCAGCCTGGAGAACGCGCTCCTGGAGTTCCCCGGGTGCGCCGTGGTCATCTCCCACGACCGGTGGTTCCTGGACCGGGTCGCCACGCACATCCTCGCCTACGAGGGCGAGTCCAAGTGGTTCTGGTTCGAGGGCAACTTCGAGTCGTACGAGAAGAACAAGGTCGAGCGGCTCGGCCCGGACGCCACGCGTCCGCACCGCGCCACCTACAAGAAGCTGACCCGGGGCTGATCGATCTTGCGGCACATCTACCGCTGCCCGCTGCGCTGGGCGGACATGGACGCGTACGGCCACGTCAACAACGTGGTCTTCCTCCGCTACCTGGAGGAAGCCCGTATCGACTTCCTGTTCCGCCCGGAGAAGGACTTCCAGCAGGGGTCCGTGGTGGCGCGCCACGAGATCGACTACAAGCGGCAGCTCGTCCACCGGCACCACCCGGTCGACATCGAGCTGTGGGTCACGGAGATCAGGGCGGCGTCCTTCACCCTCACCTACGAGGTGAAGGACGACGACCTCGTCTACGTCCGCGCGTCGACGGTGATCGTGCCGTTCGACTTCGAGGCCCAGCGTCCGCGCCGTCTCACCGCGGAGGAGAAGGAGTTCCTCCTGGAGTACACGGACGGCTCGGACGGCGAGGGCGACGGGACCGCCGACGCCGAGCAGGAGGAGGCCGTCGCGGCATGACGGCGCTCCACCTCGCCGACGAGAGGGAGGCGGCGGATCTCGCGGCCTTCCTCTCCCGGTTGCTCCACTACGACCGTGCGGCCGCCGTGCGCCTGAAGGCGTCGGGCACCGCGCTGGCCGTGTTCGGCCGTCCTCCCTCCTTCGAGGTGCTGGCGATCCGCTCCGTGCGGCTGGCCAAGCCGTACGAGGACGGTCTCGACGTCACCCTGGACGTCACGGTGTCCGCCGGTGAGCTGCTGGAATCGGTGGACGAGACGGCCGGCACCGCCGTGGTGCCGGCCGCGGTGACCGGGCCGCCGTGGGCCGGCGTGCTGCCCCCGCGCGGGGGCTGGCAGGCCGCAGCACCGGGGCTGCCCGCGCCGGACGCCCTGCGCGCGCTGGTCGCCGCCGCGGTCACCGAGTTCCGGACGCGTACCGAGGCGTTGACCGCCGAGTCGCGCACCCGGGCCGAACTCGACCGGATCGGGCGGGAGATCTGGTCCCGCACGGTGGGCCGGACCGACCTCCCGGTGCGGGCCGTGCACGCGGCCCAGTCCCTGGGCTTCCTCCGGCCCCCCGGGCCCGCGGGCGCGGACGGCGTGCCGGTGCTGCTGGTCTCCGGCGCCTGGCTCCGGCTGCGGACGCCGTACGGGTCCGTCGCCCTGCGGCGCGCGGGGCTCGGGGCGCTCGGCCTCAGCGTGCGCTGAGGCCGCCGTCCCCACCGGCGCCCCGCCCTCCTCCCTCCTCAGTCCTCGGTGCGCTCGCTGTCGTCCGGGCGGACGGCTATGTGGTCCGGTTCCAGTTCCAGGGCGACGCGGTCGCGCATGCCCAGGGTCCGGGTGTAGTCGGCGGGGAGCTGGAGGCGGCCGGCCCGGTCGAGCATGGCGTACTCGCGGGCGACGACGGTCTCGTGGCCGGTGGCGGCGTCGACCTCGCTGCGGCGCAGGACCTCGGTGGAGGTGCGGCCGTCGCGGATGGCGACCGTGCGGCGGACCTCGCTCGCCACCGCCTGGTCGTGGGTGACGATCACGATGGTCGTGCCGAGCCGCTCGTTCGCGGTGCGGAACGCGGCGAAGATCTGTTCCGCGGTGTGCGAGTCCAGCTCGCCGGTCGGCTCGTCGGCGAGCAGCACCGACGGGTCGTTGGCGAGGGCCACGGCGATGGCGGCGCGCTGCTGCTGGCCGCCGGACATCTGGTGCGGGAGCCGGTCGCGGCAGTCGGCGACCTCCAGCAACTCCAGCAGTTCCCCGACGCGTTCGGCGCGGGCCCGGCGGGCGGAGCGCCCCCGGGCGGCGGCGCGCAGACGCATCGGCAGGGCGACGTTCTGCGCCGAGGTCAGATACGGCAGCAGGTTGCGGGAGGTCTGCTGCCAGACGAAGCCGACGACCTCGCGGCGGTAGGCGAGGCGGTCCTTCGCGGTCATCGCGAGCAGGTCGCGGCCCGCGACCCGGGCCGCCCCGGCGGTGGGGGTGTCCAGACCGGCCAGGATGTTCATCAGGGTCGACTTGCCGCTGCCGGACGCGCCCACCAGGGCCATCAGCTCGCCCTCGCGCACCAGGAGGTCGAGGCCCTGCAGGGCCTGCACCTCCACGCCGTCCGCGGTGAAGACCCGCACCAGACGGTCGCAGGTGATGAGCGCGTCATGGCCGAAGGCGGGACGCTCGCGGTCGGCGGCGACCCGGTGGGCCAGCTCGGCCAGCGTGGGGTTCGGGGTCGTCCGGGGCGTCGGGGTCGTCGGGGGCATCGTGCGGCGCCTCCTGGCGGGGGATCGGTAGGGGGCAGGGTCCGGCGGGAGCGGGTCCGTACGGTCAGCGGGCGTCACCCGCCCGCAGTTCGCGCACCGCGTCCCGGCGGCCCGTCCACCAGGCCTGTGCCGCCGCGATCCCGACGGTGAGCACGAGCACCGCCAGGGCGGGCACCAGCAGCGACACCGGGTCGGTGAGCAGGGTGGCCCGGCCCGCCGGGGACCCGGTCGCCGGGAGGGCGACGGCCGTCAGGTCGATGCCGGGGGCGAGCAGCCGGATCGTCGCCCACGCCGTGAGGGCGCCGCCGGCCGCCGCGAGCAGGGCCTGCGGCAGGGACTCCAGGACGAGCAGGCGGCGGCCCTGGGCGCGGGTGAGGCCCATGGTGCGCAGACGGGCCAGGAGCGCCGCCCGTTCGGGGGCGGCCCGCACCAGGGTCAGCAGCAGGGCGAGCACGGCGTACCCGGCGCCCGCCGCCACCGCCGTGGTGTAGACCCGTTCGGCGCCGGACTGGAGGGGCGAGTCGACGTATCCGGCGCGTTCCTCGGCGCGCACCTGGACCGACGTCCCGCCGCCGTCCGCCGCCCGGCGCAGCGCGGCCCCGTCCACCCGGTCGCCGGTCACCAGCAGCGCGGTCGGGCGGGCGGCGCGGTCCGAGAGCGCGGACCGGTCCACGACCAGGAACTCCTCGCCGACGACGGCCGGGGTCCGCTCCCGCACCAGCACGATCCGCACGGTGATCGAGCTGCCGTCCTCCATGCGCACCGCGAAGGGCCGGGCGCCGTGGCGGTCGGCGACCCCGGGGGAGGCCACGGCGGGCAGGGTGTCCGACCCGCCCGGCGCCAGGACGTCCCCGTCGAAGGCGCCGACGCCGGTGTGCCGGGTGAGGGCCGCGTAGCCGGCCGGGTCGACCCCGGCCACCGGGACCGTGCCCTGCGAGGGCTGGGCGTGGTGGGCGACGCTGACGGCGGTGACCTCCCGGACGCCGGGCGCCCGGCGGACCCGGTCGGCCAGGCCGGCGGGCAGCACGTGGAGCGCGTTCACGCGGGCGTCGGCGCCGACCGTGAGCAGGGCCGCCCGGTCCCGGGCGTCGGTCACGCCGCTGAGCACGGAACCACCGAAGGCGGCCGTGGTCAGCGCGGTGAGCAGGGCCAGCAGGGGCAGCACCGCGGAGCCGGAGGCACGGCCCGCGCGGGCCAGGGCCAGCGGGCCGACCACGCCCCGCAGCCGTGCCGCCGGGCGGGCCAGCCCGCGCAGGGGCAGCGGGTACAGCCGTACCAGCACCAGCGCGGCGATCACGCCCACCAGCACCGGGGCCAGGGACACCAGATGGTCCCCGGAGGCGTCCGGCCCGCCCGACGTGCCGCGGGTGCGCAGCGCCACGACCGCGCCCACCGCCAGGGCGAGCAGGGTGAGTTCGACGACCGTGCGGCGCCGCGCGGGACGGGCCGCGATGACGTCCCGGCGCCCGGTGTGCACGCGGACGGCGCGGTGCGCGACGAGGGCCCGCAGGGGCAGGGCCAGGCAGGCGAGGAGCGCGACGGCGCCGGCGGCGGCCACGGAGTACGCCGGCCGGGCCTCGCGGACCGTGAGCCAGGCCGCGGCCAGTCCGAGGGCGGCCGCCGGCACGGCGACCACCGAGGTCTCGGCCAGCAGCCGGCCGGCGGTGCCGCGCAGGGAGCCGCCGCGGGCGCGCAGCAGGGTGAGTTCGCCGTGGCGCCGGTCGGCGGCGAGACCGCCCGCCATGAGCAGGACGACGACGGCGACCGTGCCGGTGCCGAAGGCGGCGACGGAGACCAGTGGACCGATGGCGGTGCGCAGCCCGGTGTGGCCGATGAGCACGTCGTCCAGCTCGGTGCTCGCCCTGAGGTCGAGCGCGGTGGCCTCCCGCATCCGCTGGAGCACCGGACCGGACTCCACGGCCGCGACGGCCGACGTCAGCCGGGGCACGTCATGGCCGTGCAGGTCGGGGACGGACGGGGCGAGCCCCCAGTACCGCCAGGGCCTCCCGGCCGTGCTCAGCAGGGCCGGGGCCGCGTCCGGCGGCAGCAGCAGCGAGCCCGTCCAGTACCGCCGGACGTCGGGGTCGCCGGGGAGGGCCATCAGGCCCGGGGTGCGCATCAGGGGGTCGGTCGACCAGTACGCGCCCTCGGGGTCGCGCGGTTCGACGATGCCGGTGATCCGCACCTGGAGGGGAGCGCGCGCCACGCCGGGGAACGTCAGGACGGAGCCCACCTCGATGTCCAGGTCCCCGGCCGTGTCGGTGGTGACGGCGCCCTCGACCCGGGTCGTCGCGGCGGTGACCGTGTCCGGGGCCTTCGGCAGCCGGCCCTCGCGCAGCCGGGAGTGGCCGGCGAGCCCGTCCTGCGCGAGGAGGTAGAGGTGTGCGGGCAGCCCGTCCGGCCGGGGCAGCCAGGACTCGGACATCTCCTGGGGCTCGGAGGTGCGCACACCGGAGGAGGACTGGTGCGGGTCGAGGGGCAGGGACCGTCCGGCCAGGACGAGGAGCTCGGACCGGTGGGCGCCGAGCGCGTCCCCGCGCACGGCCGCCTCCCGCTCCTCCCGGGGCAGGGTGATGTCGGGCGACGGCGCGGCCAGGTGCACGCCGGTGCTGTCCGGTCCGGCCGACTCCAGGGCCCGGTGCAGGCCCGCGTCGCCGTACCGGTCGACCGCGCGCGGCAGCACGGCGGCCAGGAACGCGGTCACGGCCACCAGCAGCGCCAGCGCGAGCGCGGCCCCGGGCGCGGCCCGCAGCCGGGTGCGCACCCAGGGGGCGGCCACGCGCGGCCTCGGGGAGCGGACGGTCACCTCATTCACCTCCCCGTTCCCGCAGCGAGGTCACCGGGTCGACCCTGCGCACCGCCAGGACGGCGGTGACCAGCAGCGGAGTGGCGGCCACCGCGGCCAGCAGCACGGCCACCCGTCCCACGGGCAGCTCCACCAGCACCTGAGGCACCGGGCGGGCGGCGTCCGGGGTCAGCATGATCAGCGGGATCACGGCCCGCGCCAGCACCGCGCCCCACAGCACGCCCACCGCCGACCCCAGGGCGACCAGCACCCCGTGCTCGAGGACCACCACCCGGGCCAGCCGCCGCCGCGAGGCGCCCAGGGCGCGCAGCACCGCGAACTCGGCGGACCGCTCCCGCAGCGCCCCGGCCGCGCTCACCGCGAACCCCACCGCCGTCAGCGCCGCCGCCGCGAAGGCCGCCGCGGTGAACGCCGCCTCGGGCCCCGCGCCGAACGGGTCGTCGCGCAGCTCCGCGGCGATCTCGTCCCGCGCCACCACCCGGGACGGCTCCACGTCGGGCCGGTCCCGCAGCGCCGCGGCCACCCGCGCCGACGCGCCCGGCGCGGTCCGCAGCCACCACTCGGTGGGCAGCACGCTCCCGCCCTCGCTGCTCTGGAGCGCCCGGTTGACGGCCCGCAGGTCCAGCAGCAGGGCCCCGCCGTCGCCGCTGCCCCCGGTCGGCGCGGACGGCAGCCCCCGCACCGCGTGGGTGATCCGCACCGGCAGGGTGGAGCCGTCGATCGTCACGTCCACGCGTTCCCCGGGGCGGGCACCCGTCGAGGCCAGGTAGCGGTCGGTGGCGATCGCGGTGACCTCGGCCGCCCCCGGCTGCGGGATCTGCAGCCGGACGCTGAGCAGCGGGGAGTTCCAGAAGCCGTCCTCCGGGATGTGGCCGGTGCCGTAGGCGAAGGTCGGCGGGTCGGTGGTGGTGAGCCGGGGGCCGGTCGGTCCGGGGCCCGTCTCGGGGGCGGTCCCCGTGACCGTGAGGCGCGAGGACGTCGCCCAGTCGGTGGGCAGGGCGAGGGGCCGGGCCCGGCCGTCGGTGTCCGTGGCGGTCAGCCCGGTCAGGGTGAAGCGGTGGTTCTCGGTCTTCCCGACCGGCTGGGCCAGGTCGAGCCGGAGCCCGGTCAGGGTCAGGTCCCCCGGTCGCCCCGGTCGCCCCGGTCGCCCCGGTTCCCCGGGGGTCGCCTCGGCGACCGAGGTGAGGTCGAGGGTCAGCGGGTGGGGGCGGCCGTCGGCGCGGAGCCGGCCCAGGCCGAGCCTGTACGGGATTCCGTAGGGGTCGGTCAGGGTGGCCCCGACATCGGCCGTGGTCCCGGGGCCCGCGCCCCGGATCCGGGCCGTCAGGGTCAGGCGCGCGGTGCCCTCGGGTATCCGCACCCCCGCCGTCCCGCCCTTCGGCGCCAGGCCTTCCAGGAGCGGGCCGGCCGGCTCGGGGGCGAGGTCGGAACGCATCAGCACGGTGTCCGCCGCACGCCCGGTGTCCAGCGCGAGCACGGTCGCCGTCCGGTCGCCGGACAGCGGCACCGACGCACGGTACGCGGGCGCGACCGCCTCCACGCCGGGGACGGCCGCGTACGCCCCGGTGCTGCCCGGCTCGCTCTTCCCGGCGCCCAGGACCCGCACCTGCGCGCCGGCCCGGAAGTCCGCCCGGTCGTCCTGCGAACGCTGCCACGAGGAGCCCTGGCCGATCGCCAGCATGCCCAGCGCCACCGCGAGCACCAGCAGCAGGACCGGGCCCGCGCCCCGCATCGGCCGGCGGCTGAACTGCCAGCCCGCCAGCGCCCCCGGCAGCCCCCGGCCGCGGGCCGCCCGGCGCTCCGCCAGCCGCGCCAGCGGCGGCAGCAGCCGCAGCGTGAGCACGGTGCCGGCCAGCAGGGCCAGCGCCGGGGCCGTGACGAGCAGCGGGTCGACGCCGAGGTGGGCGCCGAGCGCCCCGGAGGGCTGACGGCTCAGCCGCCAGTACGCCACGGCGGCCACCGCCAGCAGCCCGACGTCCGCGCCCGCGCGGACCACGCCGGGCAGCGGCCGGTCCCGGCCGGCCGTGAAGGACGTGAAGGAGGAGGTGAGCGCGGGCACCGTGACGGCCAGCGCGCAGCCCACCGCCACCCCCGCCGCCACCAGCCACACGGAGCCGCGTCCGGCCACCGCACCGACCGAGGTGTCCAGGTGCAGCCCGATCCGGGCGAGCGCGCCCCGCCCGGCGAGCAGCCCGGTGAGCGGCCCCGCCAGCAGCGGCGCACAGGCCGCCGCGGGCACCGCCAGCAGCAGCGCCTCCAGGGCGGCGAGCCGGGCCACCTGGGCGCGGGAACCGCCGCGCGCCCGCAGCACCCGGGTCTCGCCCGCGCGTTCGGCGCTCAGCAGCCGGGCCACCAGGAACAGGGTGCAGCCGGCCAGCAGGACGAGCTGGAGGGCGATGACGAGCAGGGTCGAGCGGGAGACCAGCAGGGAGCGTTCGATCCGGTCCAGGGTGGTGGGCAGGGCGCTGGTCGCCTGCGCCGAACCGCCCAGTGCCGGATCCTCGCGCAGGGCGGCGGCGCCGTCCCGTACGGCCTCGCGCAGCGCGTCGATCCGCCCGGTGTCCACCGTCGCGAAGTCGGCCGACGCGAGCCACGCCGAGGTGCCCGAGCTGACCCGGCCGCCGCCGAGCACCGAGGGGTCGGCGAGCAGCGGGCCGTACGTCGTGAAGTCCACCTCGACGACACCGCGGCCGTGCAGGTCGTCCAGTTGCCAGTAGGGCGCGGCGGCGTCCACGGGCCGGTACAGGCCGGTGATCCGCACCTGGACCGGGGGCCCGCCGAGCCGGTCGGCGAGGGTGAGCCGGGTGCCGGGTTCCAGGCCGAGGCGACGGGCGGCGGCCTCCGGCAGCGCGGTCTCGATCACCGGGCCGGCGGACGCCCCGGGCGGCCGGCCCGCGAGGATCCGCACCTGGGTGCGGTCCAGGGCGGCGAGGTGGGTGAGGCCGGGGGTGTCGGAGGCGCTCCGGCCGTCGGCGGGCCGCACGGACGCGGGCAGGGCGTACGGGCCGGAACGGGAGAGGGTGCGCAGGGTCACCGGCAGCCCGTCGAAGGCGGCACGGGCGCCGTCCCGTACGGCGGCGTCGGCCGCGGCGCGCTCCCGCGCGGGGACGTCCGCCTCGACGACGAGGGTGGTTCCGGCCGCGCCCCGCGGGTCGCCCAGGGCGTGCCGCAGGGCCGCGTCGCCGATCGCGCCGGAGTACGCCGTGAGGGTCGTCAGCACCGCCGTGGTCAGCAGGATCGTGAGCAGCGCGGCGGCGAGCAGCGGCCGGTACGTCCGGGCACGCGCCAGGACGAACCCCACCGTCCCCGCAGGGCTCCCCACCCGAGACTCCCCCTGTCGTCCGGACCTTCGGGTGATCGTGTCAGAGGAGGCCCGTCACGGGGTAGCACTCGTGACCCGGACTTGACCGGATCGTGATCGGAATCCGACGACAGACGACCGGAATGCGTGCGTCCGGCCGATCGGTCTCGGTTCGGCTCGCCCCGGCTCAGTCCGGCTCAGTCCGGAGAGTTGATCATCGTGGCGGCGGCGTACGTCAGGTACTTCCACATCGTGTGGTCGTGCTCCTCGGACAGGCCGAGCTCGTCGAGGGCGTCGCGCATGTGCTTGAGCCAGGCGTCGTGCGCGGCCCGGTCGACCTTGAATGGCACGTGCCGCATCCGCAGCCGCGGATGGCCCCGGTTCTGGCTGTACGTCGTCGGGCCGCCCCAGTACTGGATGAGGAACAGCCGCAGCCGCTCCTCGGCCGGACCCAGGTCCTCCTCCGGATACATGGGCCGCAGCAGCGGATCGCCCGCCACCCCCACGTAGAAACGGTGGACGAGCCGGCGGAAGGTCTCCTCCCCGCCGACCTGCTCGTAGAACGTCTGCTCCTGAAGCGTGCCGCGCCGAATCTCTGTCACGCCGTCCATGGTCTCAGACGCCGCGGCATAGGCCCCGGGACCTAGGTCCCGCCCGAGGGCCCCTCCTGGGCCCCGCCCCCGGCGGAGCGGGCCGTCAGGGCCTCCGCGTTGCCCGAGAGCCAGGCGGTGACGACCTCGGCGGGCAGCGGGAGCGCCGCCAGCTCGTCGGCCAGTGAGCGGGTCGGGCCCGGGTTGACCCAGGTCGACGTGCCGAACAGCACCCGGTCGCGGGCCAGGCCCCGGGCGTGGTGGAGCAGCGGCTCCCAGCCGGAGCCCGGCCCTGCCATGTGGCGGGGCCGGTGCGAGGAGAACTCCAGGTAGACCCCCGGGTGCCGGGCCGCGGTGAGCAGCGTCTCCCGCACGTCGGGCCAGCCCGCGTGCCCGGCCACCAGCAGCAGCTCGGGGTGGCGGCCGGCCAGCGTCTCGACCGTGCGCCAGCTGCCCAGACCGCTGGGGTGGCGGCGGGCGAAGTGGTGGCCGGTGTGCAGCCAGACCGGCAGGCGGGCCCCCGCCGCCGCGTCGAAGACCGGCGCGAACCGGGGGTCGGCCGGGTCGGTGCCGTCCAGGAACGGGATCACGCAGAGCCCGGCCGCCCCCGCCGCCAGCGACCGTTCCAGCTCGCGCAGCGCGGCGGCCGGGTCGCGCAGCGAGAGCCCCGCCCAGACGCGGACGCGGTCGCGCACCTCCCGGGTGGTCTCCAGCAGCCAGTCGTTGACGGTGCGGCCGTCCGGCAGACGCTCCGGCGACCCCATCGCGAACTCCCCGGTCACTCCCTGGCGCTGTCGGTCCGCGAGGTGGGCCGCCAGGTCGAACGGGGGCCGGCCGGGCGGCAGGAGCACGTCGAACGCGTCCTGCGGGCGCACGGCCAGCGCCTCGCGGTAGGCGGTGTGCGAGACCCCGAAGTACCGGCAGAAGGAGCCGGAGAAGACGTCCAGGTACTCGGGGGCGTTCTCGCCGAGCCGGTTCAGGTACACCCGCCAGCCCGCGTCGTCGTACAGCAGCGAGCAGGCGTCCACGACGGGCGGACGGGTACGGGGAGCCTCCGCGGCCCCGGGGTGCGGGACGCCGGGGGCGGGGGCGGCGGGTGCGTTCACGGTCACTCCGTTGTCGGGGAACTTCAGGGGGGCGAGGTCGTGGGCGGCTGCGATTAGCTGTGACCAGCCGTGACCAACTGTGATCAGTCGGCCTCCGGCCGGGTCCGCAGGGCCTTCAGGAAGGCGATGATCAGCCGGTTGACCTCTTCGGGACGGTCGAGGTTGGCGACGTGCCCGGCGCCGGGGACCAGGTGGAACTCGCTGTTCGGATCGCGTTCGCTCCACCGCCGCATCGCGGTGCGGACGTTGCCCGTGCCGTCGTGTTCGCCGCAGAGCAGCAGTTCGGGCTTGTCGACCCGGTAGGACGGGTCGGGCGTGACCGTGCGGGTCATGCCGTCCCAGGTGGTGAGGAAGGCGCGCCGCCCGTTCGCCACGAAGGCCTCGCGCAGGTACTCCTGGACCCCGGGATCCTGGGCCGACGCCTGGGCCATCCAGCGGGAGAGCCGGTGGTAGGGCATCAGCCGCATGAGGGCGCGGGAGAGCGCCAGCCGGCGGTGCTCGCCCCGCGTGATGGACAGGGTGTTGGAGGTGGAACCGATCACCACGAGCGCGGCGACGTCCTCGGGGCGTCGGCGCAGGTACTCCTGGGAGATGTTGCCGCCCATCGACTGGCCAAGCAGCACCACGTCCCCGCGTACCTCCGCGGCGTCCAGCAGCGCCCTCAGGTCCTGCGCCGCGTAGCCGGTCCGGAACCTGCCGGTGGCGGAGGCGGACGCTCCGTGGTAGCGCACGTCCCAGCGCAGGGTGCGGTACCCCGCGCGGACCAGCGCCGGGATCTGCGGATCGAACATGCGGTGGTCGGCCCCCGCGCCGTGGGTGAGGGCGACCGTCGGACGGTCGGGTCCTCCGGCGGTCCAGTAGTGCAGCCGGGCACCGGAGACGACGGCGCTGTGCGCCGTCTCCTCGACCGGGGCCCCGACGGCCTCGCCGCTGCTGACGCCGGTCATCGGACGGACCCCCCGTACGGGCCGCCGACGAGCCTGGCGGAGGGAGGGGGAGGAGAAGGGAACAGAAGGAGCAGGGGGGCGGGGGACGGCGGGGTCGCCGCAGGGCGGTGCCGCGGTGCTTCGTTCATCGGACTGCTTTCTTCGTCACGGTCACAGAGGGAGGCGGTCCCGCCCGGCCGGGGCCGGGCGGGGGGAGCCTCGCCCGTTCATCCCCCGGTGAAACGGGGCGGCCGCTTCTCCGCGAACGCGGCCATCCCCTCGCGGGCGTCGGCCACCGTGGCGTGGGTCTTGAGGTGGTACGCGTCCTGGAGCCGCAGCCCGTACTCGGCCGGCTGCCCCCAGCTCCGCTCCCGCAGCTCCTTGAACAACCCCACGGAAGCGGTCGGCAGCGCCGCGAACCGGCCTGCCAGGGCCGTGAGTTCGCCGTCGAAGTCCTCCGGTTCGCAGAGCCGGTCGAACAGCCCCAGGCGCACCGCCTCGGCCCCGGAGACCATGCGCCCGGTGAGGTAGATCTCCGTCGCCCGCGCCGGACCCGTCAGCCGGGACATGAGGACCACGTTCCCCACGTGTCCGACCCCGGCCAGGCAGCTGCCGATGGCGGCGCGGGTGTCCGCCAGGCGGAAGTCGGCGGCGCAGGCGATCTCCGCCCCCGCGCCCGCCGCCGGTCCGTTCAGCCCCGCCACCACCGGCTTGGGGAGGTGCAGGATCGCCTCGCAGACCCGCAGGTAGTGGGCGTCCGAGGTGACGGGGTCGAAGGGGGTGTCCACCCGGTCGCCCAGCCGCCAGCGCCGTACGCTCTCGACGTCGTCGCCCGCGCAGAACGCCCCGCCGTTACCGGTGATCACGACCGTGCGCACCCGGGGATCGTCCCCCGCCGCCATCAGCCCGAGCAGCAGATGGCGGGAGAGCGTCAGATCGAGGCTGTTGCGGCGGTGCGGCCGGTCCAGCGTCAGCGTGGCGACCCCGCTCTCGAGGCGGGCACGCAGCGGCACGTCCTCCTTGCCGTCCACCCGCTCGGCGAAGTCCGCGAAGGACTCGGTGGCGGCCCCCGCCCACTCGCCCGGGTGCGGCTGCCGCGTCCGGAACGCTTCCTGGCTCATACGACCTTCACTCATACGGCCTTCACTCATACGGCCTTGGCTCATACGATCTTCTCCCTGCGGATGCGGATGCCCGCGGCCTCTCTGTCCCAGGTCCCGGCCGTCACGCCCTCGGCGCGCAGCGTGTGCTTGGTCGGTTTGCCGGTGGGGGTCTTCGGGATCTCGGGCAGCACCCGGACGTAGCGCGGCAGCATGAAGTGGGCCAGCCGCTTCCTCAGGAACTCCAGCAGCTCCGCCGGGTCGACCGGCGAGCCGGCATCGCGGCCCGCCACCACCAGCAGCACCTCGTCCTCGCCCTCGTCGCCGGGCACCGCCACCGCCGCGGCCTCCAGAACACCCGGGTGGGCCACCGCCTCGGCCTCCACCTCGAAGGAGGAGATGTTCTCGCCGCGCCTGCGGATGGCGTCCTTCTTGCGGTCGACGAAGACCAGACCGCCGTCCGGGGCGCGCCGGAAGGTGTCCCCGGTGTGGAACCAGCCGTTGCGCCAGGCCGCCGCGGTCTCGGCGGGCCGGCCGAGGTAGCCGCTGAGGAACGACCAGGGGCGCTGTGCGCGCAGCACCAGTTCGCCCGTCTCGCCGTCCGCCACCTCGCGGTCGTGGTCGTCGACGATCCGGGCGGTGATGCCCGGCCGGGGCTCACCGCAGTGCATCGGGACGCCCGGGGAGGGGTCCGGGGCGGAGAGCACCGGACACGACACCTCGGTCATGTTGAACAGCGCGCGGACCGACACCCCGAACCGCTCGGCGAACTCCGTCGCCCCCTCGGTGAACGGGATGACGTAGGCCGCCCGCAGCGGATGGCCGGTGTCCTGCGGCAGGGGCGGCTGCTTGAGCAGATAGGTCGCCATCACGCCGAGCAGCGTGCACAGGGTCGTCCCGGTGCGGCGGATCAGCGGCCAGAACTCGCCGGTGGAGAAGGCGGGCACGACCGTCACCGAACCGCCGTGCACCAGCATCCCGTACGCGCCGATCGTGCCGCCCGCGTGGAACAGCGGCAGTTGCAGCAGATAGCGGTCCTCGGGCCCGGCCATGCCGTGGAAGGCGGCGGTACAACTGCTGTAGAGGTGCGCGTAGGAGGAGACGACCCCCTTGGACGGGCCCGTGGTCCCCGAGGTGTAGACGACGGTCTGCGGGTCCCAGGGCTGCGGCGCGGGCGACGGCTCGGTGAACGAGGCCCGGTCCCCGCGCAGCCCGGTCAGCACCCGGAACCGTGCGGAGAGCCGGTCGGCGAGCGCCCGGACCTCACGCGGCGCGTCGTCGGGGCCCGGCAGCAGGACCACCGTGCGCACCTCCCCGGCACCGTCGGCGGCCTCCTCCAGCCGGGCGGCCAGCGAGGGGCGGCAGACCAGCACCCGGGCACCGCTGTCGGCGATCACCTGGTGCAGGATCGCCCCACGGTAGGCGGTGTTGAGGGGGACCAGGACGGCGCCGGCCGCGTTGGTCCCGTACCAGGTGCGCAGCGCGTCCGGCCCGTTGGGCAGCCAGCTCAGCACCAGGTCGCCCGGGGCGACGCCGAGCGACTGGAGCGCGGCGGCCGTCTCCTCGGTCTCCCGGAGCGTGTGCGCGTACGTCCAGACGTCACCGTCCGGCATCAGCGCGTAGGGCGCCTGCGGGGTGTCGGCGGCGCGCCGCCGGAGCAGGGGCCCCAGCACGCACTGCTCGGCGGTCGGCAGCGCGTCGGAGGCCGGGTCGAGCACATCGGCCGGCGGCCCCGGGGGAGCGGGCCGGGCCGCCGGGTCGCGCTGGACCGGTACGGCGACGGGCCGCCCGGCGGCCGGCAGGGGCCGGTCGGCCAGGGGCGCGGGGCCGGGCCCGCGCTGTCCGGCGCTCACGAGGCCTCCCCGGCGTCCGGCGCGGGCAGGGTCTGCAGCCGGAGCACGCTCCGGTAGGGCCCTCCGTACCAGAGCGACTGCCGGGCGGTACGGCTGTGTCCGGCCTCGCCGACCGGACCCGGGACGTTGGGGTGGCGGTCCAGGTGCGGGAAGTTGCTGCTGGTGACGTGGACCCGCAGCCGGTGCCCGGGGGCGAAGCGCCACGCCGTGTCCCCGAGCAGGACGTCGGCCTCGTACGGTTCGTCGGGCGCGCCGTCCCCGGCGGCCTCCAGCCGGAGGCTGCCCTCGGCGACCAGCAGGGAACGTCCGTCCGGGTGGACGTCGGTGAGCTTGGCGACCACGGCGGTGGCGGGCGCGTCCGAGCCGAAGCGCAGCCGCAGCCGCTGCCGGCCGACCACGTCCAGCGGCTCCGCCAGCGGCTCGGAGGTGTAGCAGAGCACGTCCGGACGGCCCTCCAGATGGGCCTGGTTGAGCGGGCCCGCCGTCAGCCGGCCGAGCTGGAGCACCCGTCCGCCGTGCGAGGGGACCGGGTCCTCCGGGTCGTAGGTGAACGTGTCGTGGCCCGGGCCGCCTTCGGGCGGTGAGGGCAGCAGCCTGCCGCCGTCGGGCCCTTCGGCGGGCCCCGCCAGGTACCACGGCGAGTCGACGGCCCCGGGCGGCGGCCAGGCGGCCGCCCGGTGCCAGGTGTCGTCGCCGAAGAGGAAGTACCGGACGTCGCCGGCCGGGGCGGGAGCGGGGTCCGGCCGGTCGCCGGCCGGCCGGAGGTGGCGGTCGAAGAAGTCCAGGTGCAGATCGGCCAGCCGCGCCCCCTGCGCGGAGCCGTACGGGCCGGTGTTCACCTCCCCCTGCACCTGGGGGAGTTGGCCGGAGTGCACCCACGGTCCGATCACCAGCTCGTGCCGGCCGGGCGCCGGGTCCTGGGCGCGCACGGCGCGGTGCAGCTCGATCGTGCCGTAGGAGAACACGTCGTACCAGCCGCCCACCGAGAAGGTGGGGACGCCGACCTCGCCGAGCCGGTAGTCGGCCATCGTCGCCACGCGTCCCGCGAAGATGTCCCGCAGCCTGCCGGGGAAGCCCTCGAAGTCCAGGACGGCGGCGAGCGGCCAGCGCCGCAGCGGCACCTCGGGCGTGGTGAGCAGCTCCACCACCTCGGCCACGATCGCCCCGTCGACCGGGTCGCCCGCGGCCGCCCGGCGCTGCACCCACTCCAGCGCGGTCAGCCCGAGCCAGCTCGTGAGGTGGTCCAGCCGCAGGGAGCCGCCGAGCTGCTCGGCGTCGAAGGGGGCCGAGGTGGACATGGCGGGTGCGAGGGCCCGCAGGTGCGGCGGCTTCTCCATGGCGGCCAGCCACTGGACGATGGCCTGGTACGAGGTGCCCGCCATGGCCACGTTGCCGTCGCACCAGGGCTGTCCGGCGGTCCACTCGACGCTGTCGTAACCGTCCGGGCCCTCCTGGGCCCAGTCCAGCGGGGCCCACTCGCCCTCCGAGCCGAACCGGCCCCGGGTGTCCTGCACCACGGCCGCGTAGCCCCGTTCCACGCACTGGGCCGGGGTCAGGGTGGCCAGCCCCAGCTGCGACTTGCCGTACGGGGTGCGGAAGAGCACGGCGGGGCCGGGCGGGCCGTCGGCGGGCCGCCACACATCGGCCCGCAGCACCGTCCCGTCCCGCATCTCCACCGGCACGTCGTGCTCGATGAGGGTGGTCCTGCCCATCAGCGGGTCTCCTTCGCGGCCTGTCCGGCGCCCTCGGCACGGGACCTGGTCAGATGGCGGGTCATGGCGCCACCGGCGGCCGCCCGGCCGGCCGAGGGCTCGACGCGGACCAGCGGGCCGACGCTCATCCGGGCCGGCCGGTCCAGGAGCCACGCGACGGTGTCCGCGATGTCCTCGGGAGTGAGCACCTCCTCCTCCGGGACCCCGAGGTCCGCGGGCCGGGCCGCGAGCCGGGTGGCGACCCAGCCCGGGGCGACGGTGACCGCGCGGACGCCGTGGTCGCGGTTCTCCTCGTGGACCAGCTCGGTCAGCCGTTGCACGGCGTGCTTGCTGACGCCGTAGCCGCCGCTGCCCGGCACCACCTCGCAGCCCACGCCCGAACCGATGGTGACGATCCAGCCGCAGCCGCGCTCCCGCATGCCGGGCAGCACCTGACGGGCCAGCAGGAACGGCACCGTGAGGTTCACCCGCACCTGCCGCTCCCAGTGGCGCTCCTCGGTCTCGTGGACGGGGGCCAGCCGGATCGCGCCCGCGCTGCACACCAGCAGGCCGACCGGGCCCAGCGCGGCGGTGGTGACGGCGACCGCCTCGGCGGGGGCGCCCGGCTCCGCCAGGTCCAGGGCCACCGGCAGCGCGGTGCCCCCGCTCGCGCGGATCGACTCCGCGACCTCCTCCAGCTCGGCCTTCCGGCGTCCGACCAGCGCCACGGCGCTGCCGCGCGCGGCCAGTCGGCGGGCGACGGCGGCACCGATCCCGGAGGAGGCCCCGGCCACCAGCGCCACCGGCGGGGCGCCGGAGGGGCGGGCGGGCGCCCCGGACGCGGCGGCGGGCACGGGCACGGCCTGCGCGCCGGTTTCCGCGCCGGCTCCCGTGTTGGCTCCCTCGTGAACTTCCACGCCGGTTGTCGTGGCGGCTCCTGCTCCGGTCCGCGCGCCGACTCTCGCGCCGGTTTGCGTGTCGGCTTCCGTGCTGGTCTGTGTGTCGGCTTCCGTGCCGGTCCGCGTGCCGGTTGTCGTGGCGGCTCCTGCTCCGGTCCGCGCGCCGACTCTCGCGCCGGTTTGCGTGTCGGCTTCCGTGCTGGTCTGTGTGTCGGCTTCCGTGC